>NZ_JBGJZU010000005.1:0-153085 GCF_041354475.1 Microcoleus sp. | reverse complement strand
CTAGAAAGGGCGGTTTCCCCTTGGTAAGGGGGGGGACTAAAAAGGGCGGTTTCCCCTTGGTAAGGGGGGGGACTAAAAAGGGCGGTTTCCCCTTGGTAAGGGGGGGAATTAACAGAGGGGTTGTTGGGTGCGATCCTCTTCGAGGGCTTCGCTAACGAACTTATGCAATTATCCACCACCTGCACCTCTGCGGTTTCATAACCCCCCTCAACGGGAATTAAAACATTTTGAATTGTAAAGCTCACAGATTGACCCCTGCTGGTGAATTCACATCTATTTATATTTTACGATCGGTCTGGTCTAAAACTGGCTGCGCCCCAAGGATTTTAGCATATTGAATTACAGATGAATTATTATAAAACTTTCCTTAAGATATCTAGATTTGGCGATAATCTAGGATAGGACAATTTAATTATATCGAATCCCCAAAAAAATGTCAGAATAGCTGTGTTTAATTTTTGTTAATTTATTAAGCTGAAAATCTTCACCTTTGGTAAATTAGTAAGTAAAAAAATGGTGATAAAATTGAAATTAGTTTTGTGCGATAGAACCTATGAATCCTGAAAATCTCCGTACCTTGGGCGTGCCGCCGAATGCTTGGAAAGTTGATGCCAAAATTGCCGACATCACCCGCCCCCAACTGCCTCCCCAAATTGTAACTTTGGAAACACAAACTAAAACGCTGCGTGTGGATTTAGCCAAAGCTGCAATGTTGGTGATCGATATGCAAAATGATTTCTGTCATCCCGACGGTTGGCTATCATATATTGGCGTAGATGTAACGCCAGCGAGAACTCCAATTATTCCTTTACAAAATTTACTGCCAAAATTGCGATCGCGCGCAATTCCGATTATTTGGATCAACTGGGGAAACCGCCCCGATTTACTCAATATTAGCGCAGCTTCCCGTCACGTTTACAATCCCACAGGAGACGGCGTAGGTTTGGGAGATCCGCTACCAAAAAACGGTGCTGCTGTATTAACGGCTGGGAGTTGGGCGGCGCAAATTGTCGATGAATTGACACCGAAATCGGAGGATATTTGCGTTGATAAATATCGGATGAGTGGCTTTTGGGATACTGCTTTAGATAGTATTCTCAAAAACCTGGGCAAAACTACACTTTTCTTTGCAGGAGTCAACGCGGATCAGTGCGTGATGGCGACGCTGCAAGATGCTAATTTCCTCGGTTACGACTGCATTTTAGTCAAAGATTGTACTGCTACGACATCGCCAGATTATTGCTGGCAAGCTACTCTATATAACGTTAAGCAATGTTTTGGTTTTTTGTCTAATTCTCAGGCTATGTTAGAAGCAATTAAATAGCAGTCAGTCCTTAGTCATTAGTCAGCAGTCATTAGTCAGCAGTCATTAGTCAGCAGTCATTAGTCAGCAGTCATTAGTCATAATGACATCAGAAACATAACAACCAGCACCAAAGAAACCGGGTTTTTGCAGTTTTTGTCGCCTGTAACGGGTCTTCTCGTAAAAACCCGGTTTCTGGCCACCCATACCTAAATCCTAAACTAATGACTCTGGCTCCCTCGCTAATGACATTAAAAACATAACAACTGATAATTTACCATAATAAAAACATGACAAATCAGTGCATGATTCCCGTGTCAAAGTCTCCCCAAGACTACCAAGTATTTCGCATTAGTCCATGGGATACTAATAGATTAGCCATCGTCTTCGATCCCGCAGCAGCTAATAGTTCATTAACAGTTTGCATCGAAATTTTTGATGTGGGTGGCAAAACTCCTCCCAATCGGCATTTATTGGCAGTAGAAATGTTTTTTGTACTCAAGGGACAAGGGCGAGCAACCTGTGATGGCAAAACAGTTAGTATTAGGGCCGGAGATAGTTTGTTAGTGCCACCCACCAGCACCCACCTAATTGAGAACACTGGTAGCGAACGGTTGTATGCTTTGTGCATCATGGTCCCTAATGAGGATTTTGTAGAACTAATACGCAGCGGTATGCCTGTGGAACTTGATGAGGAAGATATGAGAGTATTAGGGCGATCGGATGTACTCGTGGCCTGCTAAACTGCTGTAAAATTTCGTTACCAGGCTCTACCTGGTAACGCATATTTAAACTGTTGTAAAATCTCGTTACCAGGCTCTACCTGGTAACGCATATTTAAACTGTTGTAAAATCTCGTTACCAGGCTCTACCTGGTAACGCATATTTAAACTGTTGTAAAATCTCGTTACCAGGCTCTACCTGGTAACGCATATTTAAACTGTTGTAAAATCTCGTTACCAGGCTCTGCCTGGTAACGCATATCCAGAGGCTCTGCCTCGATTTCATGCTAAGGTAATATCGGCAGATACTGGAAAAAACCTGGTATCCAAAAACAGATTGTTTTACGTTAAACTTATCAATTTATGAGCGTTATATTTCACATTGCTAAAAGCCAACAGTGGGAAGAAGCAAAACAGCTTCAATTCTATCACGGCGATACCCTAGACTCTGAAGGATTCATCCACTGTTCGACAATCCCGCAAGTTACTAGAAGTGCCAACAAATTTTTTGTCGGACAAACAGGATTGCTTTTGCTGTGGATTGACTCTGGGAAAGTGCAAGCAGAGGTTAAGTATGAACCGGCCGCCGGAGATATGTATCCCCATATTTACGGGCCGCTGAATGTGGATGCGGTGTTGAAAGTTATGGAGTTTGAAGCAGGTGCCGATGGGAAGTTTGAATTACCGTCAGAATTAAACCCTCAGAATTAACAGGCTTAGTACGTTGTGATAGGTTTATTGTTGGTGAAACCTCCAGACAAATATTGGGGTTGAAAGTTCGGGTTGACTGGGGCGAGAGTTGTAAAATTAATGAACCTCAATCAACTCTGCTGCCAATTTTAGCGCTGCTTCGCGAGTAGAAATTCTCCCCTCTACCCGCGCCAATTGAATTTCCATTAATAATTGACCAATTTGCGGACTTCTGGGCACATTTAAATGTTCCATTAAATCATTGCCGCTAACTAATTGTGTCGGATGTGCAACAATATCATCCGCATCAAGATAACGATTAATTAACACTGAAATTTCATCCACTGAAACTCCCACCGCTACGGCTAAAACTGCTAAAACTGGAAATACTATTCCCACATCTCGAAATAAGAAATACTGTTCTCGCAAAGACATCTTAGAGATAGGTTCTGCTTGCAATTTTGGCAAATATTTCACAAGCTCGATCGCACTTTTAATCTCAGCATTGCTATACTTTAACCGTAGCAACTCAGTTTCAGCCATTGTCGGGTCAGAATCTGCCAAAATAGCCAACTTAGCGACAGCCAACAACGGTGTTTTAATCGTATCTCGAATCTGGCGCCCGAATTCCTTTGCTAATTCCGGGTAAATTGCCGCTAATTGGTCAGCAGATTGGTCAATTTTGGTTAAAGTATCAAAACGGTCGATCGCACTTTCAAACCAAATCGAAAACAAACCATCTTCCCAACCGCGACAAATCCAAGGTACACCGTTAGAATTGCTTAACAAATAACCCAATTCTGTCCGCACCCGTTCCACCGCTACCCGACTCAACAACGGTGCTAATTCGCGAATCGCCGATTGAGTTTCCGCTTCGATCGCAAAACCCAACTGCGCCGCTTGACGGTAAGCTCTTAATAACCTCAGCGGATCATCTTCCAAATTGGCGCGGGAAATCATCCGCACCAAACCCAGCCGCAAATCAGTTTGACCATCCACAGGATCGATGATTTCTCCGGTAAAAGGATTGCAGGCGATCGCATTCATCCGAAAATCCCGGCGCCACAAATCCCCCTCCAGACTCCCCCCTTCAGCTTGCGCCAAATCCACCGTACCGCCCGCAAACACCACCCGTGCAATTTGGCGTTCCGCATCCAACAAAACAAACCCTGCTTTGGTGCGATCGGCAATTTTTCGAGCAGTCTTCACTGCCCGTGTTAGCATAACAAAATCTAAATCAAAATAAGGCGATCGCCTCCCCAGTAACGCATCCCGCACCGCACCCCCCACCAAATAAGCAGGTGGCGTCAGCAGTTCCAAATCAAACGGCCAAGAATCAGGAGATAATGTAGGTGGCAAACTATTCGACATCGCAACAAAAATAAATAAACTTACAACCATAAAACTCTGGTTACGCTAGATTAACAGAAAGCTCGAAATTCACCAATTTTTTTGAAATGCACAGAGGATATCAAAGATGTGTATTTGTGTTAACTGCCATTATGTAGACCGCTGCTTCACCTACCACGCCGTAGAAGGACAGCACGAACAGCCTCACCTCACCGAAACCCCCGATTTCGACCCCGTAGAACCCACAATCAACGTCAACATCCGACCCCGCCAAGATGAAGTAGAAATGGAATGGGATGTAGTCGGCTGTGAAAGTTTCAAGCAAGAAATCGGAAAATGGGCCAAATTGCGGCCGGGCGAACTCGTACCAACTTAAGGAAGAAGTCATTAGTCAGTAGTCATTAGTCATTAGTCAGTAGTCAGTAGTCAGTAGTCAGTAGTCAGTAGTCAGTAGTCAGTAGTCATTAGTCATTAGTCATTAGTCATTGGTAATTGGTAATTGGTAATTGGTAATTGGTAATTGGTAATTGGTAATTTTTTCGTCGCTTGGAGCTGCCAATTCCCCAATTCCCCAATTCCCCAATTCCCCAATTCCCCAATTCCCCAATTCCCCAATTCCCCAATTCCCCATTCCCAATTACCAATCAATAATCTAAAATATAAAATCTAAAATCAAATGAGCTATTGCTTAAACCCAACTTGTCAGCATCCGCAAAACCTCGGTGATGCAGAATTGTGCGAAAGTTGCGGCTCAAAATTATTGTTAATTCCTGACGCACAAGCCTCCCCAGCATCTCGCTACCGTACCATAAAGCCGATCGGACAAGGCGGTTTTGGTCGAACATTCCTAGCAGTAGATGAAACCAAACCCCAGATTTTTCCCCAGTGCGTCATCAAGCAATCCTTACCCCAAAAAAACCCCGCTGAAAAAGCCGATCGACTATTTCACCAAGAAGCAGCCCAACTACAAATATTAGGCAAACACCCGCAAATTCCCGAATTATTAGCACATTTTGAACAAAACGGCAGACAATATTTAGTACAAGAATTTATAGACGGCAAAAACCTAGCTCAAGAACTAGAACAAAAAGGAGCATTCACCGAAACTCAAATTCGTAAAATCCTCCAGGATTTATTACCAGTCCTCCACTTTGTCCACAAATCAAAAGTCATTCACCGTGACATCAAACCCGAAAATATTATTCGTCGCCGACTCTCCCCAACCCCTTTATCACCACTAGAAAATTCCTTTCAACCATCTCCGTTTCAAAAAGATATTGTTCTCGTTGATTTTGGTGCCGCTAAAAAAGTAACAGCACCGGGGTTGCAGCCAACTGGTACAATTATCGGCAGTGCTGCTTATACGGCCCCAGAACAACTGATGGGTAAGGCAGTTTTTGCCAGCGATATCTATAGTTTGGGTGTCACCTGCATTCATTTGCTGACTCAAATTCCCCCCTTCGATTTGTTCGACACCACCGAGGATGCTTGGGCGTGGCGAAATTATTTGAAAACCGCTGTTAGCGACGATTTCGGTCGCATCCTCGACACCATGCTCCAAAGTGCCACCAATCGGCGCTATAGTTCAGTATCAGCCGTCATCCGGCAATTAAACCCCAAACCGATATATTTAGAGGCTTCGCCTGTTTTAGACGCGCCGGAGGAACCCGCAGAACGGGTGCTGACACCTGCGCCCGGTGTGTCCCTGTTCAGTCCCCAAGAGCACGCCGCAATTCAACAAGCTTTGCAAGAGGCGATCGCCCCATATAATGTCATAATTCAAGTTAACCAAGCCAAGCACAAGCTGAATATCGTCATCAACAGAACTCCAGACAATCCCGTTTATTATCCGCACTTAGCTCAAATAATTACCACCAGACTCACCGATTTGCAGTTAAATAAAATTGCAGCCGTGAAGTTGTTGGGCAGAGTTAACAATTCCCGCGCGCCAGAGTGGCAGCAAGTATTGCAAATTGACCCAAAGATTAAGTTAAGAAATAAAATCATTCGGCTGCACCATAATAAATTAGCTAAACGAATCGCGCCCCTTGCTACCCAAGATTTTTGGTTGCCCAAGTTGCAAACAAAAGAGTTTTGGATAGACTTACTGATGTTTAGCTTAGTTTGGTTTATCTTTGGCTCTCAAATAGTGATTTTTAATGCTATGTTTGCCCTGATAATTTCAGTGGCTTTTATGTTCGTCAAGTATCAAGTTTCCCAAAATAAAGAATTTGCGAATAACAATTTATTTGCAACTTTAGTATTGTTGTTTCTGATGGCCGGAAGCATGGGAAATTCCAGGATTTTAAATACGGGAATATTTGGCTTTCTTTTGGCTTGCTTAGTTGTAGCTTCTCCTCTGTTTTTTATTAAGGAAAATTATCAATAAATAATGAATAGCCATCCCAAATCCGCAACATCAGTTAAAAAATACGGCTTAGCCTTGCACACAGCCAGTCGCGAACTTGGTTTCGCCATCAGCAATTTTGCCGGTGAATCTCGCTGTGCAACTTGGAATTTGGATCGGGATTTAGCAACTCATTTGCACCAGTATTTAGTTGAGTTTATTCAGCCACAAACTTGGGCGGATTTGGCTTTTATTGCAGTTGCTAAGGGGCCTGGAGGTTTCACGGGGACTCGCATTGGTATGGTGACGGCGCGGACTTTGGCTCAACAGTTGGATATTCCGATTTTTGCTATTTCAACTTTGGCGGCTTTTGCTTGGGCACAACCCCCCCAACCCCCCCTTATTAAGGGGGGGCTTTTGGAATTGGAACCGCCCCTACACTCAGGGAGGCTTTTGGAATTGGAACCGCCCCTACACTCAGGGGGGCTTTTGGAATTGGAACCGCCCCAACCCAGGGCGGGCACGCACCATCCACCGCCCCTACACTCAGGGGGGCTTTTGAGAGATGATGTCGCGGTGCAAATGCCTGCACAGCGCGGTCAATTATTTGGGGCTGTTTATTCAGTTAATCAAGATTCGGGTTTGAATGAGTTGTTTCCTGATACGGTGATGACTCCTGAATCTTGGCAGGAAAAGTTGGATGGTTGGGGTAATTCTTATCAGTTGATTGAAGCGACTAGCGGGTTGGGTGCGTCTGTTTCTAGTGTATTAGAATTGGCTTATTTGGAGTGGCAAATGGGTAGTCGTCCAGATTGGTCGGATGCTTTGCCTTTTTACGGTCAACATCCGGTTAAGGGTAACTGAAAAAATGATTAAGATTAAATAAAATACACAAGGGCTGACTATGTTCGATCGCACTCGATGGTTTTTGGCGGGTATATTAATCGGACTTTCGCTTCAGTTAAGTCAGCCCGGTGGAGCCGCCACGCCTGTTGAGGAAGCCGTAAAAACAGCACAAAATAGCAGTATCGAGGCTGCCCAAAAAGCATTAAATGATGGATTACTACTCTATCAGCAAGGAACTGCCGAAGCAAAAAGAGGTACGATCGCCAAATGGGAAGAAGCATTAAAGCTGTATCGGGAAGCTGGCGATCGCGCCAAAGAAGCAATCACGCTCAATAACATTGGCAGAATCTACGAGGATTTGGGAGAGAAACAAACAGCTTTAGATTATTACAACCAATCCCTTCCCCTCAGTCGGGCTACTAGCAATCCCTCACAGGAAGCTATCACCCTTAACAACATCGGGGCTGTCTATGACAATTTGGGAGAAAAACAGAAAGCTTTAGAGTATTACAGCCAATCTCTTCCCCTCAGTCGGACTTTAGGCGATCGATCGCTTGAAGCTATCACCCTCACCAACATAGGCTTAGTTTACTCAAATTTGGGAGAGCAACAGAAAGCTTTAGAGTATTACAGCAAATCTCTTCCTCTAATTCGGACTATTGGCGATCGCTGGCACGAAGCTGGTATCCTCAGCAACATCGGGGGTGTCTACGACAATTTGGGAGAAAAACAGAAAGCTTTAGATTATTACAACCAATCTCTTACTCTGAGTCGCGCCGTCGGCGATCGCTCCCAGGAAGCTGTTACCCTCGACAACATCGGGGCTGTCTATGACTATTTGGGAGAGCAAAAAACAGCTTTAGAGTATTACAAACAATCCCTTCCCCTGCTTCGGACACTGGGCGAACTCTGGCACGAAGGCATCACTCTCAACAACATTGGTAGAATCTACGACGATTTGGGAGAACAACAGAAAGCTTTAGAGTATTTAAGCCAGTCGCTGACGCTGAAACGATCCGTAGGCGATCGCCGGGGCGAAGCTATCACTCTCAGCAACATAGGTAATATCCACAACTATTTGGGAGATCGACAGACAGCTTTAGAGTATTACAAACAATCCCTTCCCCTACTTTTGGCAGTGGGCGATCGTCGGGGCGAAGCTGTCACCCTCACCAACATCGGGGGTATGTACTCAGATGTGGGAGATAAACAGAAAGCTTTGGAGTATTACAGTCAGTCGCTCACCCTGAGTAGGGCCATCGGCGAGCGATCGATTGAAGCTGGTATCCTTTACAATATAGCTGTTACCAAACGCGACCAAAATAATCTTAACGAAGCCCTCAATGACATTCAAGCCTCTCTCAGAATCATCGAAAATCTCCGCACCAAAATTACCAGCCCTGAACTCCGCACCTCATACTTTGCTACCGTACAGGACTACTATGAATTTTACATTGACCTGTTAATGCAACTGCACAAAACTCATCCTAAGTTAGGTTATGATACCAAAGCCTTAGAAGCCAGCGAACTTTCGAGAGCCCGCAGCCTCCTCGAACTCCTCCAAGAAACAAACACCAACATTCGCGAAGGCATTGCACCCGATTTACTTCAACAAGAAAAGAGCTTGCAACAGCAACTAAATGCCCTTGAAAAACACCGCATCGAAGCAGTTAGCCTCCCCAATCCCAACCCAACGGAAATCGAACAAATAGACAAACAACAGCTCGCGCTTTTGCAAGAATATCAGCAAAGTCAAACCCAAATTCGTACCGCCAGCCCCCGGTATGCAGCCCTTACCCAACCCAAACCTTTAACATTCCCAGAAATTCAGAAACAAATTATCGATGAAAACACTATTTTATTGCAATATTTCCTCGGCAAAGACCGCAGTTATCTTTGGGTGATTAGCCAAAAGGGACTAACTAGCTATGAATTACCAAAACGCGCCGAGATAGAAACCGCCAGCCGAAATTTCCGAAACACCGTTACCAACCCCCGGTTGAGAAATATTTCCCAAAAAGTTGCCGAAGCCAGTGCAAATCTCAGTCAATTAATTTTACAACCCGCCGCCAGCCAATTAGGCGATAAACGCTTATTAATCGTTCCCGATGGTATTTTACACTATACCGCTTTTCCAGCTTTAACTATTTCCCTAACCAGCCGACAAAATTCCTACCTTCCCTTAATCAGCCAACATGAAATTATCACTTTACCTTCCGCTTCAACTCTCGCCATTCTCAGGCAAAATTACGGAGACAGAAAACCACCCACTCAAACTTTAGCAATTTTAGCCGATCCAGTTTTTAGTCCAGATGATGAAAGAATCAAAGGAAAGCTGACGCCAGCAACAACGGAAAAGTTAGAATCTCAGAACCAGGGTTTAAGTCGATCGCTGCGTAGTTCCGATCTGGCATGGCCGCCCCAGCGCCTACCCTTTACCCGCCAAGAAGCCCAAACAATCTTAAGTTTAGTACCTTCAGCTTCTAGCAGTCAAAATTTAGATTTTGATGCCAGTCGCACTACTGCTACCGATGGCCGTTTGGCCAATTATCAAATCCTTCACTTGGCAACCCACGGCATTGCCAACAGTCAAAATCCAGAATTGTCAGGAATTCTGATGTCGATGGTAGATGACAATGGCAATCTTGTCAATGGTTTTTTACGACTCACAGATATTTTTAACTTAAAATTGTCCGCAGATTTAGTGGTTTTAAGTGCTTGCCAATCGGGAATTGGCCAGAATATTAAAGGCGAAGGCATGGTGGGATTAACCAGAGGTTTTATGTATGCAGGTGCTCAACGAATGGTGGTGAGTTTGTGGAATGTGGATGATGAAGGAACTGCGGTATTGATGCAAAAGTTTTATCAAAAAATGCTCCAACAAAAGTTATCACCTGCCACGGCTTTAAGAGCCGCTCAGATGGAAATGATGGAACAGGACAAATGGAATTCTCCCTATTATTGGGCTGCTTTTACGCTGCAAGGGGAGTGGAAATGATATGATAGTTAAAAAAAAATTCATGTAAGTGAGATACTTTCTCAAGCAATTATCAATTACCAATTATCAATTCCCGCCTTTACACTAAGCGGGCTAATGATTAAGATTGAAAAAAATACCAAAGGGGTAGTTATGTTCGATCGCCCTCAATTGATTTTAGCTGGAATGTCGATCGCGCTTTCGCTTCAGTTAAGTCAGCCAGTAGCAGCAACCGTACCCGTTGGTAAAGCCGTACAAACGGCACAAATTAGCACTAGGAAGGCTGCCCAAAAAGCTGTCAAAGAAGCAGAACAACTCTACAATCAAGGAACAGCAGAAGCAAAAAGAGGTGCGCTCGTCAAGTTGGAAGAAGCATTAAAATTGTTTCGGGAAGCGGGCGATCGCACGAAAGAAGTTGTGGTGCTCACTAGCATCGGTAATATCTGGGATGATTTGGGAGAAAAACTCAAAGCGCTAGAGTATTACAGCCAGTCGCTACCTATAAGTCGCGCCGTGGGCGATCCCTCAGGAGAAGCAATCGCCCTCAACAACATCGGCGCTGTCTACTCAGATTTGGGAGAAAAACAGAAAGCACTAGAGTATTACAGCCAGTCCCTTCCCTTGAGTCGGGCAGTAGGCGATCGCTCACTGGAAGCTGGCATCCTCAACAACATCGGCTTAGTTTACTCAGATTTGGGAGAGAAACTCAAAGCGGTAGAGTATTACAGCCAGTCTCTTCCCCTATATCGGACTCTCGGCGATCGCCGAGGGGAAGCGAACACCCTCATCAAGATTGGCTTAGTCTACTCAAATTTGGGAGAGAAACTCAAAGCGCTAGAGTATTACAGCCAGTCTCTTCCCCTATATCGGACTCTCGGCGATCGCTCAGGAGAAGCTGGCACCCTCAACAACATGGGCAATGTCTACTCAGCATTGGGAGAACAACTCAAAGCGCTAGAGTATTACAGCCAGTCCCAGCCCCTGAGTCGGGCAGTGGGCGATCGCTCAGGAGAAGCCACCACCCTCAACAACATCGGCGCTGTGTACTCAGCATTGGGAGAACAACTCAAAGCGCTAGAGTATTACAGCCAGTCCCAGCCCCTATTTCGGGCCGTGGGCGATCGCTCAGGAGAAGCCACCACCCTCAACAACATGGGCAATGTCTACTCAGCATTGGGAGAACAACTCAAAGCGCTAGAGTATTACAACCAGTCCCTGCCCTTGAGTCGGGCAGTAGGCGATCGCTCAGGAGAAGCAGCCACCCTCACCAGCATCGGCAATGTCTACTCAGCATTGGGAGAACAACTCAAAGCGCTAGATTATTACAACCAGTCCCTGCCCTTGAGTCGGGCAGTAGGCGATCGCTCAGGAGAAGCAGCCATCCTCAAAAACATCGGCAGTGTCTACTCAGCATTGGGAGAAAAACAGAAAGCGCTAGAGTATTACAACCAGTCCCTGCCCTTGAGTCGGGCAGTAGGCGATCGCTCAGGAGAAGCTGGCACCCTCAACAACATCGGCTTAGTGTACTCAGATTTGGGAGAAAAACAGAAAGCGCTAGAGTATTACAACCAGTCTCTTCCCCTATCTCGGACTCTCGGCGATCGCTCAGGAGAAGCTGGCACCCTCAACAACATCGGCAATGTCTACTTAGCATTGGGAGAAAAACAGAAAGCTCTAGAGTATTACAGCCAGTCCCTTCCCCTATTTCGGGCCCTGGGCGATCGCTCAGGAGAAGCCACCACCCTCAACAACATCGGCGGTGTCTACTCAGCATTGGGAGAAAAACAGAAAGCACTAGAGTATGTCAGCCAGTCCCTTCCCCTATTTCGGGCCCTCGGCGATCGCGCGAAAGAAGCTGGCACCCTCAAAAACATCGGCGGTGTCTACTCAGATTTGGGAGAACAACTCAAAGCCCTAGAGTATTACAACCACTCCCTTCACCTATATCGGGCTGTAGGCGATCGCTCAGGAGAAGCTGGCACCCTCAACAGCATCGGCTTAGTGTACTCAGATTTGGGAGAACAACTCAAAGCGCTAGAGTATTACAGCCAGTCTCTTCCCCTATCTCGGGCTGTGGGCGATCGCAGCGGGGAAGCTCTCACCCTTTACAGCATGGCTTATGCCAAACGCGAGCGAAACAATCTTACCGAAGCCCTCAACGACATCGAATCCTCTCTCCAAATCATCGAAAACCTCCGCACCAAAATAGCCAGCCCTGAACTCCGCAGCTCCTACTTTGCCACTGTACAAAACTACTACCAATTCTACATCGATTTGTTAATGCAACTGCATAAAACTAATCCTAAATCCGGTTACGATACTAAAGCCTTAGAAGCCAGCGAACGTTCGAGAGCCCGCAGCCTCCTAGAACTCCTCTCTGAAAGTAATGCCAACATTCGCGAAGGTATTTCCCCCGATTTGCTGCAACAAGAAAAGAGCTTGCAACAGCAACTAGATACCACAGAAAAGCAGCGCATCGAAACAATCAGCAGTCCCAACCCCAATCCCACTAAAATCGCTGAAATCGACAAAAAACGCCGGGAATTATGGCAAGAATACCAGCAAAATCAAACCCAAATTCGCAGTACCAGTCCCCGCTATGCCTCCCTCACCCAACCCCAACCTTTAACACTGCCTGAAATTCAAAAACAGATTCTTGATGAAAACACGATTTTATTGCAATATTCCCTCGGCAAAAATCGTAGTTATTTGTGGGTCGTGACAGCTACTGGAATCACCAGCTACGAACTTCCCAAACAGGTTGATATTGAGACAGCAGCCAAGAATTTTAGAGACACTGTAACTAACCCGCGTTTGAGAGAACTTCCCCAAAAAGTTGCCGAAGCCAGTGCAGCTTTGAGTCAGTTAATTTTACAGCCAGCCGCCGCCCAGTTAGGACAAAAACGCCTGTTAATTGTTCCCGACGGCGTGCTGCACTATACTCCTTTTGCCGCTTTATCAATGACACATACAGCAGGAAAAAATGCTAGTAATTTCTTAATTGCCCAACATGAAATCATTACCCTTCCTTCCGCCTCAACTCTCGGTATTCTGAGGCAAAATTACGCCGACAGAAAACCGCCCAGTCAAATTTTAGCAATTTTAGCCGATCCGGTTTTCAGTCTAGATGATGAACGAGTCAAGGGTAAAGTTACCCAAACCACGACCGAAAAGTTAGAATCAAATAACCTCGGTTTAAATCGATCGAGCCGCGCTGCTAATATGTCATGGCCGCCCAAACGCCTGCCCTTTACCCGCAAAGAAGCCGACATCATATTAAGTTTAGTACCTTCAGTTGCTAGAACTCAACAATTTGATTTTTCCGCCAGTCGCACTACTGCTACCGATGACCGTTTGGCCAATTATCAAATCGTTCACTTTGCCACCCACGGCATCGCCAACAGTCAAAATCCCGAACTGTCAGGAATTATGATGTCGATGGTGGATGACAAGGGAAATCTTGTCAATGGCTTTTTGCGCCTCACGGATATTTTCAACTTGAAACTGGCAGCAAATTTAGTAGTTTTAAGTGCTTGTCAGACGGGACTGGGGCAGAATATTCAAGGCGAGGGAATGGTGGGATTAACCAGAGGGTTTATGTATGCGGGGGCGCAGCGGGTAGGGGTGAGTTTGTGGAATGTGGACGATGAAGGAACTTCTGTATTGATGCAAAAATTTTATCAGAAAATGCTACAAGAAAAGTTAGCACCGGCGACAGCGTTGAGGGCGGCGCAGATCGAAATGATGTCGCAGGAAAAATGGCGATCGCCCTATTATTGGGCTGCTTTTACGTTGCAAGGGGAGTGGAAATGAGCTCGTAATTACCGGGCGAATAGAATTCGCAGCTACACAGCCAAAGTCCGCCGGCGCAGACTAAGGAAGGAGATATTTAAACATCTTAGGAACGGGCAATATGCCCGTCCCACTAAAAAAGGTTATCGCCCGCTAGCTAAAACCTCTCGCAATTTGCGATCGCCCCGCGCTTTATCTGAAAGTTGTGGAGTCGCCATCCGCAACACAAAATCCAGCAGCCAAGGCGCAATTCGGTGACACCAAACCGCTAAATGACTTTGATATCCTACCAAGATTTCCGGCGCATCTTTGTGCAATCCCGCCACCAGGGCTAGGGCAACTTTTTCGGGAGTTGTCGGCACCACCCACCGAAATTGCTCCAAGTCTCGCACCATGTCGGTATCTGTTAGCGAGGGTAGCAAAGCTGTGACTCGAACATTGTACGCTGTCAACTCGCTGCGTAAAGCTTGGGTGAAGCCCAAAATGGCAAATTTTGTAGCAGAATAAGTTGCCATTGTGGGAGCCGCAATTTTGCCCATTAAGCTCGAAACATTGACAATTGTTCCGTCTCTTTGGGCCGCCATTCTCCTGGCTATTAAGCGCGTAACTGTGTAAGTTCCCAGTAAATTTAAGGCGATTTCTTCCTCGATCAATGGGACTGGGGAACGTAAGAATGATGCTTGGTGCGCGACACCTGCACAGTTGACTAGGAGGTGAATTGGGCCGCAATCTCGCCACGCTTGGGCGATCGCAATATTCACTGCTACCGACTGAGTTAAATCTAAAGCTAATGGCACTGCTTCTACACCAAAAACTTCGATTTCAGTCGCTAATTCAACTAATTGCTGGCGATTGCGCGCTACAATCAACAAACGTTTGATGCCTTGTCTGGCTAATTCCAGGGCGATGGATCGCCCAATTCCGCGAGAAGCCCCTGTCACAAGAGCTGTTTTTCCTTGAAGCTGCATAGATTTAACCCTCTGGATTTGAAGTGCTCACCGAGTACGGAGTTATAAGTTGTGAGTTGTGAATTTTGTGGAGTTAACTCAAAACTTTTGAATCGACAACGTACCCGTGAGTTGAACTAAACTTTGATGTGCCAGAAATTGGTCAGGAATCTGATAAGTAAACCTCATTCAAGCAGACAAACTTGAGGTGGGAAAACCCGGTGAACAATTATACCAACTTTGGCTGAATTTGCCTCTATCTTGAGTCCGCGCAGGCGGACTTTGTGTGTGTAGCCGCGAATTTTATGAGACTGTTGGCGAATTAAAAAAGGGTGAAACCAAACATCCCATAATCATGGAAAAAAACTATGATGAGGCAGAGGGAAAAAGAGCCGAAAAACGAGAGACACGGGTCAAGCCAATCGGAATGTTGCGCCAAAACGCCCACATTCTTGACAGATTCATCGCAGCAGCAGTCACAATATGTTGTAGACGAGTCTTGGCAAGACCCATGTAACGAGCGTCGCGCAAACCAAAAACACGAATGCCTTGAGACAGTCCGCTTTCAACACCAGCCCGTAAAGCATAACGCTGCTTAAAATCCAGGGTATGTTGTCTAGCCCTACCTTTGGCTTGAGCTTCGTAAAGAGGTTGAGGTTTGAGAGTCAAAACACGGGCCTGTGCCGGCGAATGAGTACATTGAGAGCGAACAGGACAAGCGGCGCAATCGGGCCGACGAAAGCGTACTTGAATGACCGGATTGCCATAGTTATCCGAGCGTTGATGCCAGGATTGGCTGATGTGCCCCTGCGGACAAGTAGCATGGCGATGCTCCCAATTGACCTTAAAACCAGAAAGCTCAAAGCCCAGCTTGGCTTTTTGTTGCCAACTTGAGTCAGGTGGTACAGGGCCAAGGAGTTCAATACCTAATTCAGTTTCACTGGTGAGCAAGTGTTGAGCATCAACATAAGCAGTATCGACAATATGTTCTTGCGGTAACAGGTGTTTATCAGCTAAAGCCTGATGAATCACCTGAGTCATTTCTACATCTCCAGTGGTGGCGGGTGTCGTTTCCACATTGGTAATTAGATGAGGTAAATCTCGATCGCAAGTTTCTGTAAGATGTACTGCATAACCTGTCCAATTGGTATCTCTTTTTGTCCGATTGCGAGCCTCGGTATCGTAAGGGGAAGTAATTAACTGCTTGTGGGGCGGTAAATTATCAGCTTCTCGCCAATAAACTTTGCCTTTACACCACCCATATTGCTGTATCCAGACACAGCGTAAAGTTTCTACAGCTTTGAGCTGACGCAACCATTCAGGACTCAAGGGGTCATACAAAGCTGACAATAAGTGATGACCATCACAGCCAATAGTCAATAGCAAGCTTTGTTTTTCGGTTTCAGATTTCGGCAAGCGATATTGCTCAAATCTCGTGCCATAACGCTCAGACCAATCCCGATTGACTACTGTTAATAACCATTCATCCGCCACGGTGGCTAACTGATTTAAGGCATGACGTAAAGTTTCTCCAACGCATTCGAGGCGGTTCATTTTACGGATAGCTCCGATGACATGGGTCGAGTCAGTTCTGGCTTTCCCTCTGGCTTTTAGCCATCCCTTATCTTGAAAATGTGCTAGCATTCGATCGAGTAATTGACTTTCACGTCCCGCAGCAATTAACCGACTTCTCCACTCACTTAAAACTGAATAATCAAAGCCGCTATCAGTAATTTCTAATCCCAAAGCATACTTCCAATCTATACGACTTCTCACCGCTTCTGCTGCTTGTCTGTCAGTCAATCCCTCGGCAAATTGCATCACACTGATTAATGCTAATTGCCCTGGTGATAATGCACTTTGACCGCAGTCCGCTCGAAACAAGGTGATAAAGTCAGTATCTTGGTACAACACTCCGAGTTCGTCGCGCATTTTCATATATGGATTTCCTTTGGGAAAGGAGGTTCGTGCCACAGTTGCTGTCATTTCTGGAATTGACGACAAGGAGCGGGGGTGAAGAGTCATAATAGATTATTTAATATGGTGCGTGATTACACAATCATTCTGCCTATTCAGGACGGCGATGTCTGAGGGGTGAAACCCCTCAGACATTCGCCAACAGTCTCATTTTATTCGCCGGGAATTCATCGGGAATTCGCCGGGAATTCATCGGGAATTCATCGGGAATTCATCGGGAATTCGCCGGGAATTAACCGGGAATTTATCGGATATTCGCCTGGATTGGCGGTGTTTTCCTGTGTAGCCGGTAATTCTATTCGCCGGGAAAAAACAGAGGATTTTTGAGCAATATAGAGCATAAATTTCACGCCTCCTATATACGAGAATTACCTCTCTACACACACCTTAACAACTAGAAGCTAAAGCGGCAACAATTTTTAATAAATGTTCCGCAATACTTCTTTACAATCTGCTCATACAGCATTTTTCCAAGTACCATGAAACCCTAAAGGTATGACACTAGGCAATTCTAGCTGACAAATAGGAGCGCGATCGAGCCCGTCGCTGTCAAAGATCCAGACTTCGCTTTTATCAGAATTGCCGTCGTAAACAACTGTTACTATCCAACCTTTCTCGGACGAAATATCTGGAACGTAGATGGGTTCTGCGGGATAGCGATTTTCGCCACAGTCGGCAATTGTGAGATTGCGGTTATGGGTATCGAAACGGGCGATCGCACCATAACGTTCCGCTACAATATCTACTTGAGGTCGATACATTGCCACATAAATATAGCGGGAGTCTTGCCCTACTTCGGCCGCGGGTACGATGGGAAACTCGCAAGGTTTATCCAACAATTCTTCTATTCCTGTCACTTTCGCCGTTAGAGGATTGAGATGCACTCGGCAAAGAGTACCCTCTGCATCGGTGTGAGTTTCACCAGTCGCTACTTCTTTCAGTCGCTGATTAGTTGTAAAATCAGCAAAGCGGACAAAATCAACCGCCACCTCACCATCTTCCTTGACAAAACCGTTAGCAAAATGCCATTGAAACCAAGGATCGGTTTCGCCGCGACTAACTAAAGATAGAGTTTCCGAGTCAAAAACTAATATCTGCGTTCCTAATTCCGGTTTCCACTTAAAGGACTCGCTATAACTGCTAATTCCCGCTAACAATGGCAAAAAATTGACTTGCACCGGCGGTACAAAAAATATCAAATACTTTCCCGCAAAAACATAATCGTGGAGCGCATAAATTCCATCTAAGGTAACAGTTGATTTTTGTACGACTTTGCCAGTAAAATCGCTTTTATACAGATTTAACTTTGTAGTCGCACCATTGGCAATTCCAAAGTTGAAAATATTCCCAGTAATCGGGTCGCGCTTGCAGTGAGCGGAATACACAAAGTTACTATCTAAACTGCCTAAATCGTCCATTCCCAAGGTTTCCAGAGTTTCCAAATCGAGGCGGTGAGGCGGACCACCTTCCCACAATGCCAAAAGGCGATCGGGCAAAGCTAAAACAGAAGTATTGGCAGCATTTTTAACAGTTTTAGTCCACCTTAACCAAACAGGACCCGGTGCTGTCATACCGTAATTAGAGTAGAGAAATTTATCAGCCTTTTCCTCAGCTTGATATCCCGCTGTTTGCACGTAACGATAGACAGCACTAGCACCAGCATCAGTAAAATGTACGGCCAAAATAGCACCGTCGCCATCAAACCAATGTCCCACAGAAACACCTCCGCGTTCCAAACGAGCAGGCCCGTTGCGGTAGAGACTCCCGCGAAATCCGGCAGGGATTTTGCCACTTTTAACTGATAGTTTAGTCAGGGGAAACTCGGTAGCGGGAAGAGCTAAAGCTTTTGACCAAGATTTTTTAGCTGATGTTTTACTTTCGGTTTTCATGGGATAATTTCCAAATTAAACTAAACACAACATATATTTTATTATACAATCATACCACAGCTCATTTTCTCACCATGGTTATACCCCGTCGCTATCTGCTCCGAACTTTTGGACTAACTGCTATTGGTACTCAATTATTACCGATCGCCCAATCCAATATCTTACCCAAATCCCCAACTCCTATCTTACCACGTCGCCTGCAATTAGGTGATACTGTAGCTTTAATCAATCCCGCAGCTTTCGCCTACGAAAAGGAAGTTAAACCTTTTTTAAAATCTGCCGAACTCTTGGGTTTAAAAATTAAATTGGGAGAACATTTTTACGACCGCTACGGCTACTTAGCTGGTAAAGATGCCGATCGCGCCGCCGATGTCAATAACGCCTTTGCCGACTCCTCAGTCCAAGCTATTTTCACTGGTATGGGCGGCTGGGGATGCGGTCGCATCTTGCCACTTCTCGATTATAACATAATTCGTAACAATCCGAAAATAATTATCGGTTTCAGCGATGTGACAGCACTATTATTAGCTATTTATACTAAAACTAATCTCGTTACATTTCACGGACCTTTGGGTGTATCTAGCTGGAGTTCTTTTACAGTAGATTATCTGAAAAAAGTTTTGTTTGAGGGTGATGCTGTCACTTGCCAAAATCCTCAAAAAATGGATATTGAAACTATTAGAGAAGGAAAAGCTAGGGGAAAGCTGATCGGTGGGAATCTCTCAGTCATATCAACTATGATTGGCTCCGGGTATCTGCCAGATTGGCAAAACAATATTTTGTTTGTTGAGGAAGTTAGCGAAGAAGTTTATCGCATCGATCGAATGTTGACTCAACTCAAGTTAGCTGGCATTCTGGATCAAATATCCGGTTTTATTTTCGGACAATGTACCAAGTGTGACCCCGAAACACCGAAAGAATCTCTCACCTTAACTCAAGTTTTGTCCGATCGCATCCGCCCCTTGAAAATTCCTGCCTGGTACGGTTCTGCGATCGGTCATATTCGAGATAAGTTTACTTTGCCCATCGGTCAAGAAGTTGAAATTGATGCACGTTATGGTACAATTAGATTGTTAGAGCCGGCTGTTAATTAAATCTGGAATTATTGCTCGATATTGGCGAAGCAGAGCCAAAGCATCGGGCGTATCTCTGTTTTGCAAATATATTCCTAGGGGCGAAGCATTGCGGCTGTAAATCTCTGGTTATCGCTAATAAATTGTCTGCCGCAATGCGAGAGCCCTAACAAAATCGGGATGCTCCCAGGAAGAGCCTGGAAACGAGACAATCATACAAACATAAACTCAGGATTATTGTGAAAACTACCCAAAAATTTATTAATTCAATATCAGCAATTTTCTTGGCAATGTTTTGTCTATTACAACTCAATCTTGGTGTTGCAATCGCAGGTGAAACTGCCAAAAATAACGATATTTATCAGCAGCGCACCATCCACAATCCCGATGGAATAGGTAAATTTTATATGGGTCGAGAAATCGCTAAAGTCATGGGATATGAAGGGGCTGGGTGGCTGGAAAGACCTTCTCGTGGCATGGAAGAGAAATCAGGCAGATTAGTGAATAATCTCGATTTAAAACCAACAGATATTGTGGCAGATATTGGCGCGGGAACGGGATATTTCAGCTTTCGGATTGCACCCTTGGTTCCACAAGGAAAAGTTTTTGCCGTGGATGTGCAGCCCGAAATGCTAAAATTTGTAGAATTGAATAAGATTGAGAAAAATATCTCTAATGTTGAGCCAGTTTTGGGTAGTATCACTGACCCGAATTTACCAGAAAACAGTGTAGATTTAGTTGTCATGGTGGATGCTTATCACGAATTTGAATATCCGAGAGAGATGATGCAAGGCATTGTCAAGGCGCTGAAACCTGGAGGACGGACAGTATCCATCGAGTATCGAGGCGAAAACCCCTTACTGCCGATTAAAGGTTTGCACAAAATGACGCAAAAACAAGTAAAAAAAGAAATGGCAGCGGTGGGTTTAGTTTGGAAACAAACTAAGGAAATGTTACCTCAGCAGCATTTAATGGTATTTGAAAAAAAAGCTTAGTTGTGAGTGATTAGTCATCGGTTTGATGTAGTTTATACTATTAAGCAACATAGAAAAAACTATGAAGTGCGAATTGTGCGATCGCGAAATGGAAACATTAACCGCCCATCACCTGATACCCAAACAAAACACCAAGCGAAAAAACGCAGATCCCAGCCCGACAATCGACATTTGTTCTGCTTGTCACCGCCAGATTCACTCCCTATTTGACAACAAACACCTAGCCGAAGAGCTCAACTCCCTGGAAAAGCTCAAAAACGACCCTCAACTCCAGAGATTTATCTCTTGGGCTAAGAAACAAAAAACTGATAAACGTATTCAAGTACGTGGTAAAAAAGCTTAATCTTTCAAATTCCCGACGGACTACCCAACTACTATTATGAACCCAACTCCCATCGAAATTGCGAAAGATCGATCGCTCATTTTCAAAAAATTCCTCCAAATCGAAATAGATATCCAAGCTAACTCAGAAAAACAAGCTTTTTTAGACTGGGGTATTCAAAAGTCTGCTTACCGCAAAGAAATTAAAAACTATCCCGATTACCTCAAGCAAAAACCAGACGGTGTAAAGTTCATTAGCTACATTCCCCCAGCCAATAACCAGCTCAAATTTAGCCCCTTTCCGAGTCTGGGAGTCATGCCTCAAATTGACACTCAAGCTTTAAACTTTATCCACGAAGACATCAAACAAGCCTGTGTTTGTATTGGCACTTTTGTGGATGGTAAAATCCAGGCGAAGTGGCTGGGAAAAAATGCACTTACCAAAGCTCAGTTTTGGAGTGGCACTAAAATTATTCCCCTAATCAATACCGTCTGTCAAGTAAATATCAAATATCCCGACTGCGACATTAGTAACTGTACGATCGGAGATGTTGATGGGCAACAAAAGGATATTCCCTTTGATGATTTAGCCGCCGACATGATTAGCTATACGGAAAATATCGCAACTTCCAACTCCTTGGCGGCGATGTTCAAACGCTTTGATACTCGTGTAGGACTCGAACAGTGGCTGAAGAAAACCACGGGCAATAATGACCTCATTTTTCGCAGCGACTACGGCGACGATCCGTTTATTGAAAATCCCCAAATTTTTGATAAAATCAAACAAACAGTGGTACTCACAGCCGCTGAAAATAGCCCTAAACAAGATAATCTTGTATGCGCCTACGATCTGACTAAGTTAGTTTCAATGTTAGGATGGCACTACAATCTGGAACAGCGATCGCGCTTGCGAGGTGCTCAGTGGAACAGCCTCAAAAGCATTATTAAAGCCATGGGAAATGACACGGCTCGATATGGAGATCAAGCAATTAAAACTTTGGGGATGGATGGCGTCATCACTTCTCCAGTAATTATCTCGAAACTCGGCCACGGAGTCAGCTCGATTAGGGGAACTATAGAAACAGTTTACCTGGCTTTGATGTGGTTTGTGGACGAGCGGCCAAAGGCGGGTGGAAAGCCAGCCAAACTCAGAACTTTAGCTTTGACTTTGCGGGGTGTAAAAACTTTAGATGGTTCTAAGAGTACCGATAGTTTGGCGATCGAACTCGATGCTAGAATCTGCGCCGAAGTTACGGAAATTCTCCGCCGATTGTTTGCTGAAGAATTTTAAACAAGGGCGATCGACTAATTAGCAGAGCCATGAAATTTGCGGTAAAGCATCGCCTTCACCGGCTCTCCTCCCCGCAAATGTCGCTCTGTAACTGAGGCTACTTCTTCAGGACAAACAGCGCAGTACCAAACCTCTTCTGGCATCACTAACACCATCGGTCCACTGCCACATTGTCCCAAACAACTACTAGCAACCACCGCCACTGCTGAGGGTGACAAACTCTGAAAAGCCGCTAGTACCTTGGCTGCACCTTGCTTGCGACAAGTGCGGTTTTGACAAACCAGAACTCGCCGAGAAGATTCGATAATTTTCATAGTTTTTATTTGACAATATTCCCCATATATGCTATTTTTTTATCATGGGAATAGGTGCGAGCATATAACTATTCTCCTGTCAGGGAGCTACGCATTTACTAATTCCCAGACAGAAAAGGAAACATCTATGCCCTAGACCCTAGACCCTAAGCCCAGGAATACCTGAGTCCTCGGTTACTTTTAATTTGGTGACAAACCTTTGGAAGTTAACCATTGTCGATCGAACAAACGCGACTGATAGCGAGCCCCACCATCGCACAGTACAGTCACAATCCTATGTCCAGGCCCCATTTGCTTCGCCAAAGCCACAGCAGCCCCCACATTAATCCCCACAGAACCCCCCATAAATAGCCCTTCTTTTCTCAACAATTGGTAAACCACCCGGACGGCTTCAGTATCATCAATTTGGATCGCATCATCTACCGGAGCATTTTCCATATTTCCCGTAACCCGACTGGTGCCAATTCCCTCGGTAATCGAACTACCTTCAGTCTTAATTTCCCCGGTTTTAAAATAACTGTAAAGCCCGCTACCCATCGGATCTGCCAAGACAGTTTTAATCGCAGGATTTTTCGATTTCAAAAACATCGCTACTCCAGCAAAAGTCCCACCAGTACCCGTTGCAGCCACCCAAGCATCAACTTTACCCTCCGTTTGTTCCCAGATTTCCGGGCCAGTTGTCTCGTAATGAGCTTGGCGATTTGCTAAATTGTCAAACTGATTCGCCCACACGGCATTTTCCATTTCCGCTGCTAATCTTCCCGACAATTTAACATAATTATTTGGGTCTTTGTAGGGGAGAGCCGGAACAGTCCGAACTTCCGCACCCAAGGTTCTCAAAGCATCTATTTTTTCTTGGGATTGAGTGTCAGGAATTACGATTAAACACTTGTAACCTCTGGCGTTGCAAATGTGGGCTAAGCCAATGCCCGTATTGCCAGCAGTGCCTTCTACTACCGTTCCACCTGGTTTGAGCAAGCCCTTTTCTTCTGCATCTTTAATGATGTATAAAGCAGCCCGGTCTTTAACCGAACCGCCGGGATTGAGAAACTCTGCTTTGCCGAGAATTTCGCACCCAGTTTCATCGCTGAAGCTGTTTAATCTAATTAGTGGCGTGTTGCCTATTGTGCCTACAAAGCCGTTTTTGATATCCATGCTGAGTTTACCTAAGTGGTTTCCTGTGAACTTTTCGATTCCACAGGTTTCTCGAACTGAAACTTTATTACTAATTATAGTTCTGAAATCTGACGAATTGGTTTGGGAATCAGCACGACTCAACTCCTACCAAACTTTACTCATATTCAGAACAAATCCGGGTAAAACGGGATCGCCACTGACTGTCGCCGGATTTTCCAAACATTCCTCTGGCAAACCGGGACGGTAAATGTAAACTCTGCGATTTTTGCGATCGATTAACCATCCTACCTGCACTCCAGGTTCTCTCATATATTCTTGCATTTTTTCTTGCAAGGGCTTGAGATTGTCCGAAGCAGACCTGAGTTCAACTACAAAATCCGGGCAAATAGGAGCAAACTTTTCCTTTTGTTCCGGTGACAAAGCATTCCATCTTTCCAATTTAATCCAAGCAGCATCCGGCGACTTTTCTGCACCTGTGGAGAGAGTAAATCCTGTACTCGAAGTAAATGCTAAACCTGTACCGTCTTGTTCTGCCCAAACCCACAGAGGCCCAAATATATTACCTTCTCGGTTTCCCGTCTCCGAACCCGTAGGGGCCATAATTAGCAATTCTCCCGATTTGTTTCGTTCAATGCGTAATTCACTATTGATTTGACAGAACTCGAAAAACTGGTCGTCTGTCATTTGCAATTTTGGCGGTATTCGCAATACGATTGTTGATGACAGCATTTTGCCTTTCCTCAAATCTCAATTATTAAGACAATAGTGCAATTTTTATGTTTGTAGTAAGGACGGTCGTCCCTACTACAAACCTGTGGGTAAATTTAACCTATTTATTTGGCTGAGGAGTCATCCGTAAATAAGGCTTAACTGGGGTGTAACCTTTGGGAAATTTCTCGGCCAACTCTTGGGGGTCGGTAATGGAAGGTACAATTACGCAATCGTCGCCGTCTTTCCAATCTACGGGAGTAGCAACGCTGTATTTGTCCGTAAGTTGCAAGGAATCAATTACCCGCAGAATTTCATTGAAATTCCGTCCCGTACTCGCTGGGTAAGTAATGCTCAAACGCAATTTCTTTTGCGGGTCAATTACAAAAACAGTGCGGATTGTTAAGTTATTTAACGAGTTAGGATGGATCATATCGTAAATGTCTGAGACTTTGCGATCGCCATCTGCTAAAATTGGATAATTGAGGGTGACTTTTTGAGTTTCCTCAATATCTTTAATCCAGCCCATGTGAGAATCTACATCATCGACACTCAGGGCAATGGTTTTGACACCGCGCTTGTCAAATTCAGACTTCAGACGGGCCACCGCACCTAGTTCTGTAGTGCACACTGGAGTATAATCCTTCGGGTGGGAAAACAACACAACCCAGCTATCGCCAGCCCAGTCGTAGAAATTGATTTCTCCTTCGGAGGATGCTTGGGTAAAGTTGGGAACTGTATCGCCTAATCGCAGAGACATAACTGATTTCCTCTAATTGTATTTAAGGACGGTTCTCTATCATCTCACAATGGTCCGGTTTCTTGATCGAACTTTACATGATTTTAAACTTTTTGGTCGTGCGATCGCCAATTCGACTATCCAGATGGTTTATATGTGCTCTGTTTCTACCACACTCGCAATATTTCTATGCTTTACTTTTTGATTAAGACAATACAGCCTATTTTAGTCCCCCTGTGTTTTGTGTCTGCCTGGGGCTTAATGTTTGTGCTATTTTCAAGTATTGGCCGTGCTGTCACCGACTCCCTGCGCCGAGCCCAACGTATGCACCAAATCCCTTGTGCTAATTGTGTATTTTTTACTGGCGACTACCACCTCAAGTGTCCCGTTCGCCCTACAATAGCCTTGTCGGAAGACGCCATCGACTGTCCTGATTATCGATCGCATTCCCGCACTTGGGGTTAAAAAAAATCTGACATTAGGATAGCGGAGTACAAAATGCTATAGCCTTTATCAGTTAGGTGGGTACAGGGTAATGGGTCATGGGGCATAGGGTATTACTAATTACCCATTACCAATTACCGATCTTACCTCATCTTTCTGAGAAAGGCTACATAATCTCTTTTTGTAACAACAACAGCACCTAACCATATGTACCGAGGGATTTCCTCTTTTTTCAAATTCCATACGGAGTTGCCATAAATTCGGAGATTCCTTGGCATTGCTCCCTCTAATTATTTGAGGAATTATCAGCTTTGTTGGTGGGTGCTGCTATTGACTTTTGATGAGACAGATTTGAGATTAAACAGCGTTTTACTCCTTAATATTCAATTTTGAACTTCGCTGTGGCATCTGTCAGAGAAGCTTTTTATTTGCTTCATATTGTTAATTTAGCACCTGGTTTGAAAAGTGCAACTACCTGCAACTAAACTTTACAAATAAAGGCAGCAGCAAGAGGGCAGAAGGTAAAGGATTATTAATAATGAGCTTGTGGGTATGAAGTTAAAATACTAGAGTCTGGCACTGCCTGCGATCGAGAAAAAGGGCATAATATTTGTATGAAAACAACCAAAACCAACTAAAATTATACTATACCAATCGAAAGCTTTACCCCCTTATTTATGGGGGTAAAATAAGCTAGGTAGAAGCTAGAATAATCTAGATTTTGTCTAGAATCTCAGAACTTTGAAAATTCAATACTTATAGAGGACTACCCCTTATGAAAGCTAACAAAACTCAACCCGCTTGTGATATTGCCGTGTACGCCGATAAAGAAAGTCTCGCACTACGGTTCCCCAAGCGTCATAGCCCTCTCTGGGAGAAGCTAGACGGCAAAAGCCTTAAAGGTAAGCCTAAGTGCTTAGGAATAGGCAAACACGGGTTCTCTGTTGATAAACCCGAAGACTGGAAGAGAGCAAGTCAAATTGCAATCGCGCTTGAAGCGGATTTAGACCATCCAGAGTGGGAAAAACTATTTGACCCTACTCTTGCCAAATACGGCTTAGGGGGGGGTAAATATGCCAAATTGGCTGAGATTCTACAATTGCCTGGTACGGCACAAGTAGAACTCGAACTCACCGTGGGTCAGATGTGGGAAGCATACTTAGAGTGGAAGAAGACTGTTGTTGAAGAAACTACATTTAAAACAGTGTATGACGTAAAGTTTACTAATGCCATTAATGGTAAAATTTGGTCAAAACAAACTAAGCAATATACTCTAAAGACCTCACCCTTAAGCGCTTGCAGACTTAACGACAAGGTTGAAATTGACAAGGCATGGAATGAGGTTACAACATTTAAAAAATCTAATCTCAACTCTGCTCTACGCGAGGCTTTCGACTACTGTAAATCAAAAGGGCTGCTGGTTAATTCAGTGACTGACAATCCTTTTGTGCTTGACAAATACTCGGCTCCCGTGGTGACTACTCAACAAAAATACGCAAGTAAAATTGTTCATGGTGAAGAAAAAGAGTGGCACGAAATACAAGATGAAAACAAGCTTGAAAACGACCGTCGTTCTTTTTCTAAGGCTGAACGAGACATTATTATCAGCGCTTTTTACGAATCCAAGCGAAAAACTGAATCCCGTTTAGCTCCCTTAATTGAATTCTATTTTCTGACCGGATGCCGTACTTCGGAAGCTTTTGCTCTCACTTGGAATGACATAGACTTTGGGCGCGGCATTATCCGATTTAGCAAGTCGCTAGGTGCAACTACTCGGAAAGTCAAGGATACCAAAACCAAAGAGATACGGCTATTTTATTTTAATAATAGTTCTCGGTTAAACGAGTTATTGTTAAAAATAAAAGCAAGTAATTCTAATAATTTGGTGTTTCCGAACACCAAAGGGAAATATTTTAAACCTAACACCATTAGTCACTATTGGTTAGGACATTCTCTCAACCGCACTTTAGCAGACGGTACAGAGGTTACTTACTCCTATCCCGGTGTAGTAGCTCGATTAGTAGAAGAAGGAAAGATAAGCGGTTACTTGCCTCAATACCATACACGGCACACATACATTACCCTTACAGCCCAAGCTAACGCCAGTAACACTAACGCTTTACTACATATCGCTAGCGCTTGTGGTAACAGCGTTGACGTGATACTGAGGCATTATCTAGGCATAGCTGAATCAGTCGAGTTAGTCGAAGTATAATTTACCCCCATAAATAAGGGGGTAAAAGAGTGAAAGGTTGTCTTGAATGGATTGTAGGCATATATATCCCCCGAATTGATATAAACTTTTTCAATAACCCTTGACAGTTACAGATAAGTTACTTATGGTGGTTACAGACAGCAGTAGGTAACGGGTAGGTAACTTATGACAATTCCATCGGTAATGCAAGGGTTAATCGAGTTGGAGGATGGCAAGGTATTCGAGCTTGACTCACCAAAAGGTTCCATGTGGCTAGAATCAGTAACATCCTTTAGATTTGAGCCTACAAGCTCAAATAAGCCCTATACAGTTCGCAAGGAGTCAGGTAAGGGGGGCGATTATTGGTATGGTTACAGAAAGATGGCTGGCAAGTTACACAAAAAGTACATCGGTAAGTCCTCAGAGTTAAGCACCGCAAAGCTTGAAGAGGTTGCAGAGGTATTAAACACTCCCTCGCAACCACGGGTTACAGAAAAAGTTACAGAAAAAGTTGCAGATAAAGTTGCAGATAGAGTTACACAATCGGTAGTAAGTGCGGTTACAGATGATAGGCTGACTACTTTAGAGTTGCAGCTAGCGACATTAGTAAAAGCCGTTGAAGCGTTACAGGAGGCACTGCCGGGAAAGTCCGAATCGGGTGATTCTCAGGAGTTGCCCAAGGTTGATAATGAGGTTACAGATAGTGAGTTACAGATTGAACTAGGTAACTTAAGAGATGAGAATGAAGCACTCAGGGCTGAGTTAGCAGAAGTGCGGTCGCAGCTAGCGACAGTGCAAACTACACCATCGGTTACGATATCCCCTAAATTTTACCTACCAGAGACTGCCGATATGCTTAACAAGCTGAAAGCCAAAAGGAAGAAATCAAAGGCTGATTTAGGCGATGTGATAGCCCTCTGGGAGATACTTGAGGACTCCTGTTTGTCCGGTTGAGGCGACAAAACCTTAGAGTCCTCACTTGACAAGGGACTGTGAATCTGCAATCGTATGTAACTAAGGAAGATTGATGCGCGACTGGTTAGCGTTTGCACCGCTAGCCAAGTCACGACTTCCCCAAACCGTTCATTTACAACGTTTGGAGCTAAATTATTATGCCATTTGTAGGTAGTCGCTTTGTAATGCGATCGCAACTCTTAATGATTGAGTTGGCGGGGTTTTGCCATGAGGATGCCAAGCAGTTTGGGAAGCTTAGCAAAATTGCTACATGGGAAGCGCTGCTTGGAGGTAAAAAATAATGACAGAGTTTAAGTCTTTGTTACAGATTCCCGTATACAGCGAATTTGAAGTTTCAGCTATTGTTTTTGGCGATGTACTAATCGGAGACAGTGCCGAAACAGGCAAGGAGAGAGCCTTGCTTGAGCAGTACATTAAGAAAGGACATCTTGAGAGAGAGCGTCGCAAAGAAGCGCTCTATAAGAGTCAGATTGAGGGTGATGCTGCACCCGAAAAACCTCCTTATTGGACAGAAAAACTTACCCGCCGGGAACTCGGTGAGACTCGAAAGCTTTGGACTAAAGATTTGAAAAATCTAGCTAGCTTGCCCGAAAATTCCTTTGTCAAGGATAAACTAGGGAGGTGTTGGTGGAAAATCACATTTAAGTTTCCCACCAGGAAACGCAACGGTGCAAACCATACTAAGACACTGTATTGTCGCTAGCATCGCAGATGAGTACAAGCGATTGAATATACGAGTAAATATCTGCTCATATGTTACTCGTATATCTTTATCAAACCATATAGGCTTGATAAATATTTTGGCGTATTTTGCTGTATACGCACTCGCAGTAATACTCCGTAATACGCCACTGAGACAATAATCAAGCTCATGTTAAGATATTCGTAGCAAGCTAAAGCAAATTATTTGTCATCCCTTGCTACCGTCTATCTACCTTTTTACCTCCATATTTAAGGGGATAAAGGGTAAGTAGACAAAAAAAATCCGCTATACCTTTGACGAGGTGCGGACATAAAAAAAACAAAAATTTCATTCTAATTCTAACTTATAGCTATTGACCCCGTACAGGGTAAGACATAGTAGGTTATCGTCTCTACACCTCGTCAATGACTAGATATAGCGGTTTCAAAAGTCAACCTTACTTAGAAACCACTAAATACATGGTACATCATAATTCCGACCAAGCAACCGTAGTTAACAATTCTTTACGACTGAATAATGACCACTACGGTCAAATCACTATAGACCGCGGGATTGACGGTGCTTGGGCTTCCGCTAGTTGTCAGAGTGTAGATATTGACAAAGCATCAGTCATTCTAGGATACACCGCTAAGTCACCGGGAATTGCGTTCTTTGGTGCGGGTAGTGGATTACAAGCCCAATTCAAACCTGATACACTCTGGACTAGCAAGGATGGCAAGAAACCTAAATACCTTACTCCAATAGGGGATTATGATGCTTTCCTGCCTAAGCACCCAACAGATAAGGGATATTGGGGTGTAGAGGCGCTCAAACAAGTTTGTTTGAGGATTAATGACCATCCCTACATACTTATTACCGAAGGGTGTTTTAAAGCTATCTCAGGCTGTAGCAACGGACTACCTACAGTCGCTCTAATGGGCGTAACTATGGGATTAACCCCTAAAGACAAGCAGGGTAAGCGGTGTTTAGTCCATGAACTTAAAAAGTTAGCAGAGGCTGGTTTCGGATTCATTATCACATTTGATGCTGACGCTAAAACAAACAAAAATGTCCGTTGGGAAGAACAGAAGCTTACCAAGGAATTGCTAGAATTTAATGTTCCGGTACTCAGCGTTACCGGAACGTGGAACATTGAGGATGGTAAGGGAATGGATGATTTTATTCAGAAAAAAGGGATAGAGGAATTCAGACGGATATTAGCAAAAGCATATGCGATTGAATCACATGACACAGTGGATGAGTCACATCAAAAGCATGAAGGTAGTGAAAGTGATTACATCCCAAGCTCAGCACCGTCCTCAGAGGATAATTACATATTGAAAGCACAGGCTGCACTGTATTCTGACGGTCATTGGGTATCTATCTGTGGGCGCTTGTACCGATTCACAGGTAGTCACTATGAGGAGGTTAATGAGGCTGTAGAACAGCGCCGTATCTCTGAATGGCTAAAGACTTACTCAGAGAAGGTAAAGGGGCGGTGGATTAAAAACAAGGCTACACCCGGTTGTATAAATGAGGTTTACAACTGGATTGTGAAACAGGTCGCTGTTGACTCAGACAAGATTAATCTTGATGGTTTGAACTGTTCTAACGGGGTGGTAAAAATCAACTCTGACGGCTCTCATTCACTTGTACAGCATGACCCAAATCAAGTCTATACCTACGTCGGTGGCAAGTATGACCCGGATGCTGATGCGACAGATTGCAATCGCCTTTTGGAGTGTCTTGAACCACCGCAACGCGAGATATTCCTACGGACTGCGAGTGCTGCGTTGAACCTGAAACTGGTGCGGTCAAAGCTTGGTGGCAGAGCGGTCAAGGGTCTACTCTGTCAGGGTGAGGGTAGTAATGGTAAGGATACGTTACGCGCTGTATTAGCTGAGGTTTTCGGACGTGGTATGACTGGGAAGTCATTGTCAGACTATAAATCCTATGACGGCGGACGCAAATTTGCACTGTCTCGACTAGAGGGTGGTATCTGTAATTGGGCTTCCGAGAATGCTTCAAGCGTTAATCTTGATAGTCTCCAAAGTCTTAAACAGTTCATCACAGGAGACCCGATTGAGATTGAGCGCAAGGGCAAGGATAGCTACGAATACAAACCAGAGGCTATTTTCTTAGCGAACTGTAACAAGCTACCGTCTATCACGGGTGGTACGGCTGCGATTGATGACCGCTACGGCATTTTGAGCTTTAAGAAAACCTACAAGCGTGGTGCTGTCGCGTCTCAGGGTGAGTTGGAAGCTGACCCGCGCTTTAAGGATGATGAGAGCTTTATCCTTGAGCGGATTGCGCCAGCGATGCTTAATAAGATGCTAGAGCGGTTCCCGTTGTTGTTAGCTGAGGGTATTGATTACGATGCTACCCGCGAGGTGATGCAGGACGCTCAGGAAAAAAGTAATCACCTGTGGCAGTTCACTAATGATGTTGGGATTAAAACACAAGCGGGGGGACGGATTTACATCAAAGACCTCTGGCAGAAGATGCAGGACTGGTATGTAGAGCAAGGGATTCTAGAGATTGAGTATACCGATAAAGGTAAAGAGAAACTGGTTTGGAACGATTTGCCCAACAAGTATGACAAGCCTGTAAAGGCTACCAATCAAGTGTTTGCACGACTCTGTGAGATTTTCCCTAAGCTGGCGAGACTTGTCCACACAGAGGGGGGTAGTTTAGACCCGCGCAAAGGGCAAGCGTACTTATCGGGTATCACCTTTGCTGTGAATCCTATGATAACCGAAGAAACTGCCTTACTTGCCTTACTTGCCGTCCCTGAGAGGGATACAGCCTTGCCTACTGCCTTACTTGAATCAACGAGTAAGGCAACGAGTGATGCTACACCCCATACACAGAAACCAAGTAAGGCAAGTAAGGCAGTTTTACCAGTCACGGACAATATTCTGCAATTAATTCAACAAATACGGCAAGTGTTAGACGTGTCCGACCAGAGTGAAGCAAGAAAATTAGCTAAAAATATCAAAGCTGACGTGGCACTTGGAGAACAAGTCAAGGCAACACTGTCACTAGAGGAAAATCACAATTTTAAGACGCTAGCCAATACCGGACTGATTAAAGGTATGCGAGTAAGTTATGTGGGTGACAACGCTAATTGCACAGCACAGTACGGGAAGCTTGACCTTGTGGTTGATGAAATTAGGTTTAATACTTACGGTGTTGCGGACGTAGCTTGTCTGAAGCCCGATGGCAGTTATGCCACATGGATTAATCACAAAGATTTGAAGCGGGTGTAGAGTTGACAGTAACCCCCTAACATGGGGGGGGATTATACGTCTCAGCCGGCTCTGGGAATTCTGCGATGGTCGGAACCGAATTTCTATTTTCTCCCCGATCGCGCCGTGCTTCCTTAAGTTCTTGCTCCAACATCTGTACCTTCAAGCCCAAGTCACCGTTGCGCTCGTGTAACTGGTTCAGTTCCGCATCCCATTCCGCAAGTTGCTTGTTGGCCGCTTTCAATTCTTGCCTGAGTGATTCATCGTTGCCATCACTCAGGCACTCAATTTTCCCAGCCGTTCCTCAATAGAGGCCATCCGTTCCATCACAGGGTCAAGACGTGAGCTAACAACCTTGTCTACAGTGTCTACAATATCTGTAGACACGACGCTATCATCGTTTCGCGTAGACAAATCTGTAGACACTGTAGACAAACCAAAGACTTCCTTGAGAATACGTTGTGCAGCTTGACTTACCGATTCACCCTCTAGCCTTTGGGCTTCTATCCAGTTCAGGAAGTGACCGGAAACTCTGAATGATATGACTTGACTTTGACTCATTGTAGACACCTGTAGACATCTATCTGTTATTGTAGACAGATATTGTATACAGTGTCAACATCTTTTGTAGATACTGTAGACATCTAAATCCTCTCCTAGTCAGGAATCACCCTTAAGTCTTGGGGATTGAGCCAAGCAACCGAGTGTCAACAGGTTTCCCGTGGTGAAGAGTGGCAAGCGACAAAAAAAGAGATAGTGAGAACCTTGGAAGCCTTGATAAATATAAGGTGAGGGTAGTGATGACAGAATGGTATACGGTTACTGATTTGTAAAATTTGTCATTCTGGACTTGTTCGTTTATATTTACCCCCTTAAATATGGGGTAGTCCAAATGAGTCAAGTTAGGTGGTACTCCACCGACCAAAAGCGTACTAGATTTTAGCTAGAATTCCCCAACTTGCAAGTAAGCAGATTTAACGGCTGTAATGACGGAAATACGTTAAGCAGCTAGAATGGGTCTAGAATCTAAGGGTAAAATGACTGAAAGTATTGATTTTAGGTAGTGATGTCGAAAACAACCAAACTCATCAAAATGTGCGCCCTATCGCTCAGTATTGTTTTATTGTGTAGCAGTGCAGCCAAGGCGGAACCGACAGCCAACCCTCAGCCACAGCAGACTTATACCAACTCTGAGATTATGCAACAGTTGGTAAAGGCAAGAGTCGTCTATCTGGGAGAAACCCACGATCGCATCGAAGACCATCAAGCTCAACTGGTTATTATCCGAGAAATGCAGCGACAAAACCCGAAAATTGCGATCGCCCTTGAAATGTTTCAGCGCCCCTTCCAAAGCGTACTAGACCAATATGTAGCAGGTAAACTCACAGAAGAGGAATTGATTGAGCAAACAGAATACAATCAAAGATGGCGTTTTCCCTGGGAATATTACGCGCCGATTGTGCGATTGGCAAAAGAAAATAAACTGCAACTTCTGGCATTAAACACACCAACGGAAGTAACGAGAAAAGTTGCCATCCAAGGTTTAGAAAGCCTCACTCCCGATGAAAAAAAGCACATTCCACCACTCGCAGAAATCCGCACTGATAACGTCGCCTATAGAAAAATGTTACTAGAGATTTACCAACAACATCAAAAAGCAGAACAGGGAAATAGTAAGGCCTTTGAAAGATTTTTGCAAGCTCAAATTTTGTGGGATGAAACAATGGCTGAAAAAATAGCTGAATTTGTCAAAGCGAATCCCGATTATCAAGTTGTAGTGTTAGCGGGGACAGGACATCTTGTTTATGGTTATGGGATTCCTAGCCGTGTAGAAAGGCGTTTGGGAGTTGGTTTGGTAAAAGCGCGATCGATCTTATTTAATTTGCCTACAGAGACTTCGTTCTCTCCTTTGTCCGCAGACAAACCCATTGCCGACTATATTTGGAAACATTAATTGGTGATGAAGCCCTGTGGTTTGGAAATACAAAAATATCGTTTCCAGGGCGAAAGACTTTGCATTTATCTCCAAATTGTCTCCACAAGCATTATATTTAAGCCCTATGCTTGGCATTTAAAAACCTCAAACCGTTGATTTCTCGTTGGTTTGAGGTTTTTATAGTATAAGCGGACGGCGGGACTCGAACCCGCGACGTTCAGCATGGGAAGCTGACATTCTACCACTGAATTACGTCCGCCCTTGTCTTTTTTACTTGTGTTTACCTTGTAGGCATCACCGTAAAAAATGACTTCAAACAAATTATACACCTATTTTCCAATTTTGAGTGTATTATTTTCAGGGTCAATTTGGGGTGGGAGTCGATCGGTCCTTGCACATATCTCGATCGCCCTCCCATCGCACCCCCTCAACCCCAGGGCAGTCACACTACTCGGCAAAGTGCTGTCGAATCTTGGCCGCTATCTGAGGCTCAGTCATCTTGTCAACTGTTTCAATACCTACAATGCGACCACCCAGATTATTTACCTCAAGACGTTGTTTCAGTTCATTTTTGGCTTCACCCGGACCAAATATCAGAATTGATTTGGCATCACGGATATACGCAATCACCCGATCGTAGTAAATATTGAGCTGTCCTGTAAAAGCTCTCTGGCGACTATCATCAGCTAATTTTTGAAGTGATTCATAAGCGCCATTAAGAGGTGAATCACCAGAACGCCGAGCCTGTTTTTCCACCTCCGATATTATCTCTTTTTTCTCTTCTCCTTTGTCGGTAATACCCACAACAATAGCTTTCCTGTGGTCAATCCAAAGACCTAATTTTGCGTCCATTAATATCTCCTTAGTTAACAATTTTTATTGTTAACGATGTATTGGTCTAAATCTCATTTTGTTAAGGGTTAGATCTTAGCTTTAGTTTCTTTTGTCGTCGATAAACAATCCCAACCAGGCAAAACTCAGCACCAGCATCGGCATTTCTAGCCAATCTTCCCACTGTTGCTTTGGAAGATTAGATAATTTGCCATGTCCTCTGCGGTTGAAATGACACCGCTACTGCCGCTCAGATAACCAGACATTTCTGGATATGCGAATGGAAGTCCAAATGCCATCAGATGTCCTTGTGCCATGTTGGTAGCACCTTGGAATGCGTCAGCACTTGTAGTTGCATTGAGCGTCCGCGACATTTGAAGAGGTGTAAAAATATGCGTTTGTAAGTAGGCTGAGAATGGCTGTTGACTCACCACTTCAACCACTCGCGCCAACACTTCGTAATTGGGATTGAAATAGTGAAACTGAGCGCCGGGTAACGCAACGGGACTTGCTCGATTGAGGCTAGTAACGCGATCGCGAATTGTTTTTGCTTGGGAAACCTGCAACTCAGGAAAGCCTACGTCAGATAAACCACTCACTTGATTGAGGAGATGACGAATGGTTATTTTGGCAGCGATCGCTGGATCGGTCACGGTGAATTGTGGTAGATAAGTTTGCACGGGTGAATCCAGATTAATTTGTCCCGCTTCAACTAGCTGCATCACTGCAATTGCGGTAAACGATTTGCTCATCGAAGCAATCAAGAATTGGGTCTGTGCTGTAACAGGCTGATTGTCATTTGGTGTACTGTATCCCTTAACGTGCAACACTTGGTTATTGTGAGTAATCGCGACTGCCAAACCAGGAATGTGATGAGTCTTAATTTGAGTTGTGATGAAGCGATCGATCCTATCATCCAAGTCCAGTTGGTTTGCACTGCCATTGATGTTGAATGTGATGACAATCAACACACTCAGGAATATAAAAATTGGGCGGAAAAGTTTATTCATTGGGTTAGATTTTGTTGATTTATTCGATCGAGCATAATTCGCCATAGATAGAATGAGCACGATTAAGACCGCAACTTCTGCTAGGGTGCGATCGATATTCAACTATTATCTATAGTCGTCCATCTAAATAAGCCTTACTCCTAATCGGAATAAATCGCTCTCTTTTTCGGCGTTTCTACAAGCACAGAAATCGCGAGCAAACTTAGCCCAATGATTTTGATAAAAGCGTTGACTGCGTGTGCATACTCCCATTGGTCACGATAGCGCGTCCAATCTGCTGGAATGGGATTCGTCAACCATTTAGCAAATTCAGCATTCATTGGCGCAACAAACACGATCCAACTCACAAACGCCAGCACCAATACAATCGCTCCGCCCAACGTCCAGTAAAAAGTTGAACCGCGTTTGCGAACCAGAAATGCCAGCACAATTGCCGTAATAATCGCTGTAATTTCAAAAACTGCGCCGACTGAGCCAAACAACTTATAAACATTATCAACAACTGTCACTCTCACCCAAAGTTGCTGGTCAAACTGTATCCTTTGTGGCAACTCTAGCAAATGTGTCATAGATAAACTCAGACTAAATGAAGCCAGCATCAGTGTGATGAATCGCCAAGATCGGATGAATGTCATTTTGCTCTGCCTCACAATATTAATTTCGGTAGTTCATAGTTAAATTTATGGGTCAATATAGCAATCCTAAATGAATTGCGTAATTGTTGTAGGGGCAAACCCCTCGTGGTTGCCCCGATTCGTGGGGGTAGGCACGGGGGCACTACCCCTACGGTTTGTACTGATTTAGGATTGCTATACAATTCTAAAAGTAAGCAACAAAGATTTCTGTCAAAACTTTATATCTCCCGATCTAACGTCGATTTAAATCTCAGCTTTAGTTTCCTTTGTTGTCAAGTTGACTTTAACTAAAATTCCCCAATATAATCTCTATCTTTATGAGTATTTTAGTATTATTCATCAACTGATAGGCGCTCTTATCCCTTTACTTTTGCAATAGGATTTCGGCATCCACAGGCATACCCGGTTTCACAAAACCACCGGGTTTGTCAAAGCTTAGTTTCACACCAAATACTTGCTCCACGCGGTCTTTTTGGAAATAGATATTTTCCGGTGTAAAGGATGCTTTGGCATCAATAGATATCACCTTTGCATTTAAGGGATGTTCATGTTTTGGATCGCTATCGAGGTAGACTTTGGTAGGTTGTCCTACCCGAATTCGAGCGATTTGTTCTCCCGGAATAAACCCACGCATATAAACTTGTTTCATGTCTACTATTCGCAGCAGTGGGCGACTTGGTAACACTACGGTTCCAGGTTCCACGCTGCGGGTTGTGACGATTCCGGCGATCGGACTTTTGACAGTTAAATTATTCAAACGACTCTGGATCAGTTGTTGATTTGCCTGTGCTGTTTTGACATCTGCCTGTGCTCCCAAAAGCGCGACTTTTGCTTGGTTTATCTGGGTTTGTAGGCGGCTGATATTCGTTGCTTGCCGATCGGGATTCAGGGCTGTGGTTTGTGCTTGGGTTAATTTTCCTTCAGCAATCGCGATCGCATTACGAGCTACTTCTACACCAGCCTGACGACTTTCGAGCATCGCCTGAGCAGTCTCAAATGCGGTTTGTGCTAGATCGGCGCGTTGTCGAGTTTCTGCACCCAGATTGGCTAAATTAACAAAGCGATCGCGATCGACTTTTGTCTGTTTCAGCAATGCTCTGGCTTCTGCTACCCGTGCTTGTTCCTGCTTGATAGCAGCCTGTGCTGTGCTCACCATTGCTTCTGCTTCTGCAACTTTGCCGATCGTATCGCCTTCAGATTGTTTCAGATTTAATTTTGTGTCTGCTACCTGACTTTTTAGCACCGAAATTTGGAGACGAGCTGCGGCTTCTCGTTGTTTGGCAGCATTAACATTTGACTTAGTTGCTAATAGTTCCGACTGCACTTCATCGTCATCTAAACGTACTAACAATTGCCCTTTGGTGACAGTTGCGCCTTCTCGGACTGTTACTTCTTTAACACGACCAGATCCTTTAGTGCTAACATCAGTTTCATAGCCTTCGATGCGCCCACTAAAAGGGATAAGGTTATTGTTTTTAGGACGGAAGAAACCATACCAAATTCCTGCACCGGTGCCTGCGATCGCGATAGTTCCTAACAGCAACCACAACCAACGGTGAGAAGAAGATTTAGGCGCAGGTGGTTGAGCAGAATCAGTCGGTTGTGGTTCTATAGAAGATTTAGGCGCAGGTGATTGAACAGAATCAGTCGGTTGTGGTTCTCTAGAAGATTTAGCCGCAGGTGGTTGAACAGAATCAGTCGGTTGTGCTTCTGTGGAAGATTTAACCGCAGGTGGTTGAACAGAATCAGTCGGTTGTGCTTCTGTGGAAAGCTTAGAAGAATTAGTTAAATTAGTCATGGTAATTGCTAATTGATAATTGCTAATTGGTAATTGGTAATCGAGAATTGGTAATCGGTAATCGGTAATCGGTAATCGGTAATCGCCGAACTTCCTGAATCCGTTACATAATCCGTTGCCGAACATCCGTTAAATCCGTTACAGAATCCGTTGCCGAACTTCTTCCTTTTAACTAAGTTGTCTTCGATAACGATTTGCACTTACAAGCAGAGTTGCTATGGCAAACAAAATCATCGCGATCGCGTGTAACCACCAAACCTCTAACCCAGTCCCCTTGAGCAGAATGCCCCGTAGAATGACTAGATAATGATAAAGAGGATTAATTTTGGCAATCCAACGAAATAGCAAGGGCATACTGTTCACCGCCGTAACAGCACCGCCTAACAAAATAATCGGGATGTTTAAAAAGATGCCAATTAGAATCGTTTGTAACTTATTTTCAGAAAATGTGGAAATAGCTAATCCAATCGCCACCCCAATTTGAATGTAGAGAATTGAGAAAATCAATAACAAAAATAAATTACCTCGTAATGGTAGTTGAAACACCAAAAATGCAACGGCAAAACACATCAGCAAAGTTATGGTGAGTAAACCAGAAATGGGAACAATTTTAGAAATGAGAATTGCCGTAGAAGCTACGGGTGTCATCAATAATTGCTCTAAAGTTCCCTGATCTTTTTCCCGCACTGCTTCTACGGCGGCGGCCAGGATTGCACTGAGAGTAACGATCGCACCAATGACTCCAGGTACAAAAAACCAACTATCCAGAGTACCGGGATTGTAACGGAAAGTGATTTCCGACTGAATGGGAATTTTCGATCCTGTTGATAGAGGTTGATATTGTTCTACTAGATTGAGGTTAAATTGAGTTGCGATCTGGGCAATATAACCCTTGGCAATACCAGAACTATAGGCATTGATACCATCAATTATGACCGCAACTTCTGACTTGCCAGTTTGCAACAAATCGCGGCTAAAAGTAGCGGGAATCATCAAGCCAGCATCGACTTGTCCGCGTTCAATCTGTCGAGTCAAATCTTGCTGGTTATTGGTGTATCGACTGGCAATAAATACCTGATTTGCAGTGAATGTATCGACTAATTGCCGACTGATCGCGACCTGATTTTGATCCAGAATCCCTAGCCGTAGATGGGTGACATTAGAGTTTAAGACATAGCCGAAAATCACCATAGAAATGATTGGTGCAATCGTCAAGAAAATTACCAGTTGCCGATTTCGCAACAGTTCGGTAGTTTCTTTAATTAACAGAGCAAAAAGGCGACTATTTAACATCTTTTTATTACCAAGTTACTACTACAGGACTTACTTACGGGGGGCAAAAACCCTGGTGGTTGAGCGAAGTCGAAACCCTGGTGGTTGAGCGAAGTCGAAACCCTGGTGGTTGAGCCCTTCGACTTCGCTCAGGGTACTGCTAAACCCTGCGTGAATATTGTCGAAAAAATTGACTATTTTTGGAAGAAACCGGGTTTTTTCCTAAGTCCCAGACTACACGATTAACCATTAATCTGACAATTGCATTCGACGCATTCCCCACCAAGCAAGCGCAAATTCCGCAATACTCAAAATGAGCATAGCGAGAATCAGTTCCCAAGTACCAAACCAACCAGAACCTCGCACAAAAACATCTCGACATAGTTCTATGTAGTACCGTACAGGAACTAGATAAGATGCAATTGAAAACGGAAACGGCACGCTATTCAAGGGAAAAAGAAACCCTGCTAGCAGAAAGCCAGTTAACACTTTAATTGTGCCGATCGCCTGAACTGCTGCACTTTGAGTTGTGGTGAAAATGCCAATAATTAAACCCAACTGCACCCCAGCTAACATAAACACAGGAGTACCAATGATCAATGGCGTTGGATCGCCAATAAAGCGCACTCCAAATAAGCAGAAACCGACAACAAACAGGATGATGGCTTCTCCTAAACCCACAGCAATATAGGCTAATGATTTGCCAATGAGCAGTTCAAAGGCGCTGAGGCTAGAAGCATAAAGTTGCAGAATTGTACCCTGTTCTTTTTCGCGAACAAGAGCGATCGCAATTAATAACGGCGGGAAAATTGCGAGAATTACTCCATAACTTCCTGGTACAATAAACAGGGATTCCTGCCGTCCCGGATTGAACCACAAGCGCACTTGAGCCACAACTCCTAATGTTTCAGATAGTTGCCCTAATTGCTCTTGTACAACAGCTAAAGTTGTTCCTTTGACAGCTAGATCGCTAACACGGGCATTGATTGTATCGCTACCATCAATTACTACCTGCACTTTCCCAGTTCTTCCTGCTGCTGCATCTGCGGCAAAACCAGGGGGAATGGTAATTTGTACTTGGGCGGTATCGCGATCGATCGCATCGGGAAAGCGCATTCCTTGCCACTTTGCCGGAACAAATAAATTAGTGGCATAAAGTCGTTCAATGTAGCTGCGACTGAGGGTGGTTCGATCTAAATCGCGCACTACTAGAGAGATATTTTTCGCTTCTAAACGAATGGCATAGCCAATAATTAGTAAGGCAATTACTGGTAGGATAAATGCTAGCGCAACGCCTAAGCGATCGCGCTGAAACTGTTGCAATTCTTTGAAAACTTGATTGCGAATTCGTCGGATCATGGTGGTGCGCCTCCTGCCCGTTGTACTTCTCCAATAAAGGCATCTTCTAGGGAAAATGCGATCGGTTCGGTTTCGATCAAGGGTAAATTAGCTTGTTTTAAAAGTGATTCTACTTGGGGTAATTCTTGCTGAGGATTGTCTAAGACGATGTGGAGGCGATCGCCAAAAATTGAGACGCGCCAAGGTTCTAGGTGTTCTCGCAGGCGATCGTAACTTTCTTGCAATTTCCCGACACGCAATTCAAATAATTGACCCGGTTGTGCTGATTTAATCTCACTTGCTGAGCCCTCTGCCACTTTGCGGCCTGCTACCATAAAACACATCCGATTGCATTGTTCTGCCTCATTCATATAGTGGGTTGTGACGAGAATTGCAGTGCCATTACGAGCAAAGTCGTTAATTAATTGCCAGAATTGTTTGCGTGCTAATACATCAACGCCGGAGGTAGGTTCATCGAGAAATAAAATCTCTGGTTCGTGCATGACTGATGCACCAAAAGCGACTCGTTGTTTCCATCCACCAGGTAATTGCTTAGTTAGTAGATTTTCTTGTTTTTCCAAGCCACAAGTTGAGAGTACCCAGCGAATTTTTTCCTGTCGCTGTTTGGGGGGAATGCCATAGACTCCACTGTAAAATTGTAGGTTTTCGAGAATTGTCAGGTCATCATAAAGGGTAAACTTTTGACTCATGTAGCCAATTTTTTGTCGCAGTTGGGCACTCCGCAGATTGCCTGTTTCTCCAGCAATGGATATTTTCCCAGAACTGATTGGTAATAGTCCACACAGCATTTTAATCATGGTAGTTTTGCCTGCGCCATTTGCGCCTAGCAGTCCATAAACTTCGCCATAATGAAGGTCTAGGTTGAGGTTGACGACTGCATGAAAAGTACCAAAAATGCGGTTGAGGTTCCGAGCACAGATGGCGATGGTAGGATTTTGGATTTTGGATTTTGGATTTTGGATTGTTTGCTGATTTATGATTTCGGACTCCTGCTGTCTAACACGCGATCGCGGAAATTGAATAAATTTAGGAACTCCCCCTTTTTGGCGTAGTAGGGTTGTGAATACGTTTTCTAGGGTTGGTTTTTCCCACTGAATGTCAATCCGATCATCGCTGGGTTTTGGCTGCTGAGTTAATCGATCGCGTACCAGGATTTCGCCTTGTTTGGCATCTTTGACTAGGACTTCAATGCGATCGCCATAAGTCGCGACATCAGCAATCTGTTCTTGATTAACTAACGGCAATAAGGCTTGTTCAGTTTTGACTAATTCAGGTGTCCGAATCACCAACCGTTGCAGCCCTAGAGCGGCTTTAAGTGCTGTGGGAGTACCAATTTGCTGAATTTGCCCATCGTAAATCAAAGCCACGCGATCGCACCGTTCTGCTTCATCTAAATCGGGAGTAGCGACAACAACGGTGATTCCCTGGGCAGTTAATCCCGCCAAAATATCCCAAAACTCGCGACGCGCAATGGTATCAACTCCCGTAGTTGGTTCATCTAACAACAGGACTTGGGGCTCAGCAATCAGCGCACAACAAAGGGCTAATTTCTGCTTCATACCACCAGAAAGACGACCGGCAAGGCGATCGCAAAATTTATCCAATTGCATCAATTTCAGATACTTACTACGTCGCATTTCTAGCTGGTTTTCTGGCACTAACCGCAGCCCAGCACTATAATTAATATTTTCCTCAACACTGAGGTCTGGATAAAGAGAAAATTGTTGTGTAAGATATCCCGTATAGTTGCGGGCATCTCTGGCTGGCAATTTTAGGATTTGCGCTTCCCCAGCCGTTGCTTCCATCACACCACCGAGAATATTAAAAACAGTAGTTTTACCAGCACCATCGGGGCCAATTAGTCCAAATAATTCTCCCCGATTTACGTCTAGGTCAATGCCCTTAAGTGCGATGGTTTTGCCATAGTGTTTGTACAGTTTTTTGATATGGATTGTGACAGCATTCAGGGCAGAAGTAGATGATAAATTCTTCTTATCGCGATCGACTGGATTTTGCAAAGATTGAGTCATTAATTTATCCAAAATGGAAACCGATCGCCGTTTAAAAATCAAAAATTAAAAGTGCAATTATAAATGAATACGGTTCAGTTAACACTGTTAATTCCCCGGAGATCCCCCTAAATCCCCCTTAAGAAGGGGGACTTTGAGAAGAATCTTGTCCCCTCTTTGTAGGGGCGGTACTCCCGTGCCCGCCCTCCGCTTTGAGAAGAATCTTGTCCCCCCCTTTTTAAGGGGGGTTAGGGGGGATCGGATTCTATGCAACGACCTATAAAATTGGTATAACGCTGTTAATTAACTGTCGATCGATAAGTCTGATGCGCCTTAAGTTGTGCCCGTAATTGGGCAATTTCAGCCGCCATATCGAGCACCATTGCGGCTCCAACTAAGTTCAAACCCAAGTCTTGACGCAATCGCTGAATCTGACCAATTCGAGCAATTTCGCGGCGATGTAGCATTGAGCCGATCGGCTCAATTACCCCTAATTCAACATAAACCTTGACCAGCATAACCGAAGTCTCTGTTACCCATGCAGCATATTCAAAGGTATAGAGTTGGTCTCCTTCGAGTGAAACCACGGTTGTTGAAAGGCTGAAACTCATAATTTAATCTCCTCTAACTGGGCGCGCGGGTTAAAGTTGGTATTTGCCTGGATTTTTTCGTAGCATTCTTGCTCGATCGCACTTAAGTCTTTTGGCGTGACAATCATAAGTTTGGCAAGTAAGTCACCGCGTCCCCCTTTTTGCAATGTCCAGCCTTTGCCGCGCAGTCTTAAAGATTGTCCCGATCGCACTCCTTTAGGCACTTTCATCGTCACGCTACCATCGGGTGTGGGCACGCTAATTTCCGCCCCTAAAACCGCTTCATCCGGGCGAATTGGTACATCACAAACGAGGTCATCGCCTTCAAATCGGAAGAAGGAATGGGCTAATATTTCAATGGTGAGATACAAATCGCCACGCTGTGGAGAAAACGGACTAGCACGGCCTTTACCCTTGAGGCGAATTCTACTACCTGGTTTTGCGCCTGCGGGAATGCGGACATTAATCGTTTCGTCGTCGAATTGCAGGCGTTTCTGGACACCGTGAAAGGCTTCGGAAAATGTGAGTGCGATCGCAGCTTCGCTATCAGGTGCGGGGGCTTGAGAGCGAAATCCGCCACCATAATCATCAAAGCCGCTGGTTGTGTTGGTTGTACGTTGCGATCCGTTTCGCGATCGACCTAACAAATCCTTGATAAATGAATCAAAATCGCCGTATTGATCGAAGTCAACCGTCCCAGAATTAGTTCCTCTAGATGGTGGCCCTTCACTGTAAGCAGGCTGATTCCAGTGCTCGCCAAAGCGATCGTACTTCGGCCGTTTCTCTGGATCGGAAAGCACCTCATTGGCTTCATTGAGGTCTTTGAATTTTGCCTCTGCGTCTTTATCTCCAGGATTTAGATCGGGATGATATTTACGAGCAAGTTTGCGGTAAGCCCGTTTGATTTCTTCAGGAGTTGCCGTTTTGGTTACTCCTAAAATCGTGTAATAGTCTTTAAAATCTGTTGCAGTTGGCATCACTGACCTCTAAAATACTCTTATTTTGGAAAAAAAAATAATATCGTTTATGGTGGTTTCGGAATTATTAAACCGCAGAGGGCGCAGAGAGCGCAGAGAAAGAGAAGAGAGGGATGAATGATTTTGATACCCACGGATTTGATCTAAGTTTTTTCTGATTTTACGGGGATTAAATTTATCGGCTATCTACCCACTTTAACTAGACTCGGAATCACCCGTAAATCTATCAGTCAATAGACAGATATTTAAGTCCTAATTTCTAAGGTAATCTATGTCAATAGTAATAGATTAAGTTTAAGCCTAATGCTCGCGATAAGATACTAATTTTTTATAATTATTTATCTCTATATTTAGAGACATATTTTTATTAATCCTGGCAGCTATGCTTGATTTGCGATCGCTTAACAAGTTTGAGAATTTACTTCAAAGTATGAGTATCTCAAGTTTATCTTTGGAAAATAATTTGATGAAAAACATAACTGTATTTTATTTATAAAAGCGATCGCCCTTACACCGAAAGTAATTTGAGGTGAAAATGTTCAGTATTAGTTTGAATTTACAGCAAGGAATCCATCGGCTAAAAATAAACAAATGGCTGATGGGGTTGCTGGTAGCAATTCCGATCGCTGGAATCGGCAGCTATGTTGCCTACAACCAATTGGTGACAGTCCCCCAGCAAAAGGCGCAAAGCAAGATTCAGACAGCATTAGTTACGCGGGGCAATCTGACGATATTGGTTTCAGCCAATGGTACAGTGCAACCCGAAAGTTCGGTTAATGTCAGTCCCAAAACCTCTGGTGTCTTGAAGCAGTTGCTGGTTAAAGAAGGTGAATTTGTCCAAGCAGGACAGGTGGTTGCCTATATGGATAACTCGAACCTCCAAGGGCAATTGCTCCAGTCTAGGGGCAACCTTGCTGCTGCTGAGGCAAATTTGGATAAAGTAATTGCTGGAAATCGATCGCAGGATATCGCTCAAGCTCAAGCTCAGGTGGATGAATCCAACGCCAGTTTGAACAAGGTAATGGCGGGGAATCGATCGCAGGATATCGCTCAAGCTCAAGCTCAGGTGGATGAATCCAAAGCCAGTTTGAACAAGGTAATGGCGGGGAATCGATCGCAGGATATCGCTCAAGCCCAAGCCAACCTGAATAAGGTCCAAGTCACCTACAGACAAGCTGAAGAAGATTTGCGGCGCACTCAAAAGTTACAAGCAGCCGGAGCAATCTCTCAACAAACTCTCAGTACGGATCGATCGACCCGTGATAGTGCGATCGCACAAGTGGAACAAGCCCAGCAAGCCCTCAATTTGCTCAAAGTCGGATCGCGCCCTGAAGATATCTCCCAAGCCAAAAGCATCCTCAAACAGCGACAAGAGGCATTGAATTTACTCAAAGTCGGAGCACGCCCCGAAGATATTGCCCAAGCCAAAAGCGTCCTCAAACAGCGACAAGAGGCGGTGAATTTACTCAAAGCGGGTTCTCGGCCCGAAGATATTGCCGAAGCCCGTGCCAAGGTAATGGCCGCCCAAGGTGCAGTCGCGATCGTCCAACGAAGCATTGAGGATACCGTAATTCGCGCCCCCTTCGCAGGAATTGTTGCCCGCAAATATGCCGATCCTGGTGCATTTGTGACCCCAACCACAGCAGGTAGTGCGGTGACTTCGGCAACATCATCTTCAATTCTGGCCCTGGCATCCAAAAATGAAATCGTGGCGCAGGTGGCGGAAGCCAGCATTGCCCAAATCCGCGTCGGCCAGGTGGCAATCATTAAGGTGGATGCCTATTCCGGCAAAACCTTTGAGGGGAAGGTGACGCAAGTGGCTACCCAGTCCTTGGTGCAGCAAAACGTGACCAGTTTTGAGGTCAAAGTAACGGTTTCTGACACCGAACGATTGCTGCATCAGGGGATGAATGTGGCGATCGATTTCAAAGCCGGAGAACTGACTCAGGTGCTGGTTGTGCCGACCGCTGCGATCGTGCAACAGACAGCCGTTCAGGGTGTTTTCGTGGCGAAAACAGGCGCAGATCCGGTATTTACGCCGATCGTGGTTGGGACAACTGTCAATGACAAAACCGAGGTCAAGTCTGGTTTAACTGGGAACGAACGGGTTTTGCTGAGTTTTCCACCCGGAACCCGCAAAGTCACTGGGCTCAACGGAGGTTGATGGTAGATGGGGAGGGTCGGCACGGGGGCACGACCCCTACAAAGGTTTTTTACTCGTTACCAGGCTCCAGCCTGGTAACGCCGATCAGGAGGCTCTGCCTCCATCCAGCCTGGTAACGCCGATCAGGAGGCTCTGCCTCCATCCAGCCTGGTAACGCCGATCAGGAGGCTCTGCCGACCTTTCTATTTTCCCTTTCCGAGGCAGAGCCTCTAGATATGGGTTCCCAGGCTGGAGCCTGGGAACCAGTTAATTCACTGGAATACGCTGTATTTTTTATTAAAAAACTCCTATGAAAACAAGGCGTTCTCCAAAGTCATTGATGCCGACCTCTCGTCGCACCAAACGCAGAATCTCACCGCTTGAAATATTCCTCATGGCAATTGAAACCCTGTGGAGTAATAAAGTGCGATCGGGATTGACAATGCTGGGCGTAATTATTGGTATTTCTTCCGTAATTGCGATTACTTCCATCGGTCAAGGAGTCCAAAAAGCCACCGAGTTAAGAATTGAGGCATTGGGTACCAATATCCTCCAAGTGTCAGCAGCCGCAGCGAAAACGGGCGGCATCAGTCAGGGCGCTGGCACTGCTAGTACCTTAACCTGGGAAGATGCTCAGGCGATCGCCAAACAAGTCCCCGCTGCAACAGCCGTTTCAGCCTTCTTATATCGCCCAAATATTCAGGTGGTACGTGGCAACGTCAACATTTCGACAACTGCGATCGGCACGGATTTAAACTTTCCAGCGGTGAGAAATGTCCAGCCGCAACTAGGGACATTTTTTCGGCAGCAGGATTTAGATATAGCCAAAGCAGTAGTGGTAATTGGTGCCAAAGTTCGAGATGATTTGTTCGCTCCATCAGAAATTGCGATCGGTGCCGATATTCGGATTCAGGGTAAACGTTATAGCGTGATTGGAGTAATGGAGCGTAAAGGGTCTGTAGGACTGCAAGATATGAATGATATGGTGTATCTGCCACTGACTAATATGTCCGCCCAGATTGTTGGTAACAATGCTCTCACAGGTGTGGCGATTAATGGCTTTTGGCTGCAATCGAGTAATGCCGATCAACTCGAATCGGCAGAATTTCAGGTGACAAATGTGCTCCGACTGCGCCATAATATCCGCCCGCCCAAAGAGGATGATTTTCGTGTCACCAATGAAGTGGATCTGATTAAGACTTTCACGAGTATTATGGGGTCACTGACGCTGATGGTAACTGCGATCGCTGGAATTTCGCTAGTTGTTGGTGGTATTGGTATCGCGAATATTATGCTGGTTTCGGTGATGGAACGGACGCGCGAAATCGGTCTGCGTAAAGCTGTTGGTGCAACTAGCGGGGCGATTCTCAACCAATTTTTGATGGAAGCGATCGTTATTTCGATTATTGGCGGTGCGATCGGGATCGGGTTGGGTATCGCTCTCGCTTTCACTGCCGCCACACTATTCAAATTTCCCTTTGTTGTCCCCTTGTGGTCAGTGGTGGTGGGGTTTGTCCTGTCGCTAATTGTTGGGGTGGTAGCAGGCGGTATCCCTGCGCGCAATGCTGCAAAATTAGACCCGATCTTGGCACTACACGGTGAATAAATCAGTTGACAGTTGACCCTTCGACTCCGCTCAGGGCGACGCAGTTGACAGTTGACAGTTGCTCCCGCCTTTGTTCCTAGGGCGATGGAAGCGCACTACGATCCACCTATAAAGGTGGGAGAATTTAACCCCTGATATTTGGTGAATAGCTATGGCAACCATTATTTTACTTAAAGATATTACCAAAACCTATCACTTGGAAGCGATCGATGTTCCTGTCCTCAAGCGCGTTAATTTGTCGATCGAACAGGGCGAATATGTAGCAATTATGGGAGCTTCTGGTTCGGGAAAATCGACACTGATGAATATCATTGGTTGTCTCGATCGTCCCACCAGTGGGGAGTATTTCTTAGCAGGGATAAATCTCACAACCCTCGATGATGATGAACTCGCAGATATCCGCAATCAATACATTGGGTTCGTGTTTCAGCAGTTCAACCTGTTACCACGGCTAACATCACTGGCGAATGTGATGCTACCGATGATTTATGCCGATGTCGATCGCTCCCAACGGATCGAGCAAGCTACTGAAGCATTAGTACAAGTCGGTTTGAGCGATCGACTCCAGAATAGTCCCAATCAGTTGTCAGGCGGACAGCAACAGCGAGTGGCGATCGCCCGTGCTTTAGTCAATCATCCAGCCTTAGTCTTGGCGGATGAACCGACTGGAGCATTGGATTCTCAAACCTCTCATGAGATCATGGATCTGCTCACAGAGTTAAATCAACAAGGTACAACGATCGTAATTGTCACCCATGATGCCGACGTCGCCGCGAGGACAAAACGGGTGATTCGGATGCTTGATGGAGTAATTGTTGAGAATGCACAATCAATCAAGAATTAGGACGCGGTAGTGCCCATATGTGTCAACTTAAGCCTGAAAGCATCCCAAGTCCGTTAGTGGGCCCGCGAGTCCGCCAGGGGTTGAAACCCCTGTCTAATAGCTAAAGTCCTCGGTCGAGGACTAATGAGTTGAAAATTCTTCTCTTCAGTCCTCTTCAGAGGACTTTCGCTTTGAGGCAGGGGTTTCAACCCTTGCCGGACTATTGGTTGTACCTTAAGTTGACACCTATGGGCAGTGCCGTTTCCCTACAATTAATCGGGTAGGGACTAAGGCACTGCCGTCTCCTCCATTTCTATCTTGATATCTTCAACAACCAGATTGTCAGAAATCAAAACAGGTAGAGGTTCAGAAGCTTTTAAAGACCAGGTGCGATCGGCGGTTAAATCCAAAATAGTCTGGTGATAATTACTCAAACTTTCTCGATGTCCAATGCTCAAAAATGTCATACCAGAGGCTTGTAACTGTTGATACAAATGTTTTTCATTACTAGAATCAAGGGCGCTAGTAGCCTCATCTAAAATTGCGTAGCTAGGTTTATTGAGCAGCAGACGTGCGAAAATTAGGCGCTGCTGTTCTCCCAAAGATAGAAGCTCTGCCCAGTTTTGTTCAGTGTTAAATCCTCCATGCGTTTCCTCTAATTTTGGTAAATTTACCTGGATCAAAATTTGCCTCAACTGCGAATCTTCAACTTCCGAATCCATATTTGGATACAGCATTTGATCGCGTAACGTCCCTAGAATCATGTAAGGCCGCTGCGACAAAAACAACATTTCATCGAGGGTAGGCCGCGAAATTGTACCAGTCCCTGCATCCCACAATCCAACGATCGCCCTTAGCAAAGAACTTTTCCCGCAACCGCTAGGCCCTCTCACCAGCAAACCCTCGCCATTAGAGAGTTTCACAGATAGATCCTCCACCAAAGTCCGTTGACGGTTAGGTGTTTGGAGGGTCATATTTTCGATCGCCAGTCGATCGGCAATTTCAGTTTTGATACTTGTTTTTTCAACACCGTCAACCTCGTTAGAAGTTAAATGGTGAGTTTCCAAACACTCTAAAAAGGTGTATAAACGCTCGACACCAGCGCCAAAAGTAGCAAGGGATTGGAAGCGCGCCACAATTAGATTCAGCGAGAAAAAGACTCGAATGAAAGCTCCTTGCGCCTCGGTAACTTTACCAACTTCTAAATCCCCCGCAAAAATGCCGGGGGCGACTACAATTGCTGGCAAAATGAACGGAATAAATTCATAGGCGTTAGTCAAGATATTGAGATTAAACTCCCAAAAAATCAAGCGCTTGAAGTTATCAAAAGCTTCGACAAATCTGCCTTTTACGCGATCGGACTCGCAGTCTTCTCCCTGATAAAAGGCGATCGCCTCCGCATTTTCTCGCACCCGCACCAAACTAAACCGAAAATCGGCCTCTGTTTTAAGCTGCCCAAAATTGAGTCGCATTAAGGGCTTCCCGAATACCCCAACAGTCGCCAGGGTTCCCACCAGGGCGTAGAGTACCAAAAACAAGATTAAGGGCTTAGAAATGCCCCAGAGTACCCCACTAAAAGCCACTACGGCTAACAAAGAATCAACTACCGCCAGCAATAGTTTTAACGATTCTTGGGTAAAGCTTTTGACATCTTCAGCAATCCGCTGATCGGGGTTATCGATGTCCGCATCGGCATGATTTAGATTGTAAAATGCGCGATTCTGGAAATAGCGATCGATAAAACGGTTAGTCAGCCATCGCCGCCACTCCAAGCCCAGGCGATCGCGCAAATAATCATAGCCCGCATAAAGTGGTGCATAAATAACTAATGTCCCGGCAAAAATCAGAATCGTTTGCCAAAATCTAGCTTCATCGTGAGCAGACAATGCCGAAATTAGCTCGCCTCGCTTGTTGTTGAGCAGTACGCTCAGTCCCGTGTAGCCAAAGGACAACAGGATGACTAATAACAATAAGCCGCGCGCCCGCCATTTTTCGTCGCTTGACCAGTAAGATTTGGCGATCGACCAGAACTGTTTGAGTATAGTTAGATTAAATCGTTGCATTACTTTAATTCAGACAAGGTTGCTCACCTATTTAATATAAGATGAAAATAGTATTGAAAGTGCAAAACTTCCGATAAACGTTAAAGTAGACCAGTTTGTATCTTGAGTTTGATGCGCTTCAGGAATAATTTCTTCCGCGATCGCTGTGATTAAAGTGCCTGTGGTAAATGCCAGCACAATTAGCTTGGGAAGATCGCCTTGTCCGCGCAATCCCCAATAGCCTAACGTCGCGCCCAGCCAAACAGGAATAATAAATGCAGCAAGTAACAAAAATCGCTTGGTTCGTGGCATATTTTGACTCTTAAATGCTGCATTAGTGACAAATCCTTCTGGAATGTGAGCCACAACCCTCCCCGATGCCAGCACCACTCCTAGATGAGGTGCGATCGTCAGACTGGTGCCAATCATTAAGCCATCGCCAAATAAGTCGATCGCAATGCTGAGAAAAATCGCCAAACTAACAGTATTGAGATCGATACCACGCAGTCGATTCTTGCTCAATTTAAGAAGCTGATTAACCCATACAAAAAAAGCTCCACCCAAAAACAACGCTAGAATCGTTGCCCAAACTGGTTTAGCGACAACGACTCTAGGTATCAGTTCAGTAGATGCGATCGCCAGTAGTACGCCAGCAGCAGCGTGTAGTGCTAGTCCTAATGTTTGTTTTGATGACGGTAAGGCTTCAGCAATCATTGCTCCAATGAAGTTACTGACAACGGGCAAAGCTGATAGTATTAGAGCGAATATAAATTCCTGCATAGTCGTCAGGCTCCGCTAGTTTCAACATACTCATTGCGTTGCGAAACTGACATCATTGCTTCAATATGAGGATTTGCCCATTCCGCTGCTATTTTCATAAACTCCGGATCGTCATTGACACAATCGAGTCGCGTGTAAGTCACCGTTGGATACTGACGCTGCAAAGATTTAATCGCATCTTCCACATCGAGAATCGTTTCGTAATTTTCAGTTACCCAGCCCAGAGGTTTAAACAGAATGGTTTTGGCACCTGATTCGATCAAGTTTTTTGCCGCTTGTTTCAGATTGGGCTGCGACCAATTGACGAAAGGCGTATCATGATTTATCCAGCCGATCGAGATTAGCGGATATTCATGCTGCAACTGCGCGGATACGCGATCGTACAGAGCTTGTCCATCAATTACCCCGGTTAACAATCCTTTCGCTTTTTCGGGGCCACCATGAACCGTTAATATGATGCTAATCTGAGACTCAAAAAAGCCACTTGCTAATGACTGATTCAGAGCTTCCTTAATTTGACGCACCAGTAGATCGATGTAGGCAGGCTCAGTCGCAAAGGCTGGAATATATCGAATTTTTTTAAATGGTGAATGTTGAAGCTCATTATCAGATTCAGTTACTGCAATAACTTCATTAACTTGCTCTACAGCTATTTTGCCAGTGAAGGCAGAATCGACCACCAACAAAGGATAAATCAGCAAATTTTCAAAGCCTTGCTGAATGATATCCGCTACAACTTTTTGCACAAAAGGTTCGCAGAAATAAAAGCCTTTGAACACTTGGACAGGATTTCCCCATCGTGTTTGTAACTCTTCCTCAATCCCAAGACGTTGTTTTTCAAACATCTCATTTTCCGGCGACATAAAATGATGATGCTTGACTCCAAAATTGTACCAATCTTGAAGTGCCAGCAGCCAACCAGCCAGAGGATATAGCCACTTGGGAATCGCCACAAACTGAGATGCGATGTACTTAGTTGCAGCTTGGTTGTAACTACTCAGATCGCGATACGATTGCACTTCACCATACCCTGCAAGTAGGACTGCAACGCGATTTGCTGGCAGCAGCAGCGTTTCACTATTGTCGTTGGGTGGCGCGACGGGCTGCGTCGCTTGAGATTGATGAGTAATCATTTTATTCCTGGGTTGAATAGGCTAATTTATTAAACAATCGATCGCACCACTCCACCCTCAACTCGTAGAGCAGCACCATTAATCGCAGAAGCTAAGGGACTAGCAACAAACGCAACTAACGCAGCAACTTCAGACGTTGAAGCAAATCGCTGAATTAGCGAAGATGGACGCATCTTAGTAAAAAACTCTTTCTCAACTTGTGCGATCGAAATATTTTGATCCTTAGATAATCCCTGGATGAAGTCTTCCACCCCTTCGGAACGAGTTGGACCCGGCAATACCGTATTGACAGTCACATGGCTGCCCGCAGTTGTTTCCGCCAAACCACGACTCAACGCCAATTGTGCAGTTTTGGTAACGCCATAGTGAATCATTTCGGCGGGAATATTCAAGCCAGATTCACTAGAGATGAAAATAATCCGTCCCCAATCTTGCTTCAGCATCAGCGGCAAATAATGGCGCGAGAGGCGAACACCGCTCATCACATTCACTTCCAGAATGTTCATCCACTCTTCATCGGAGATATCTGCAAATACTTTGGAACCATAAATTCCTAAGTTATTCACCAAAATGTTGACTTCTGGTACTTTTTGAAGTAATAATTCAACGCCTGCTTGCGTTCCCAAATCGGCAGCAATTCCCTGAAGTTTGGCATTCGGGACACTTTGCTGAATGCGATCGATCGCATTATTTACGCGCTCTTGGGTTCGGCCATTGATAATAACCGTCGCTCCTTCTTCGGCAAGTGTTGTAACAATTGCCAGTCCAATTCCACCCGTTGAACCACTGACCAATGCAATCTTTCCTGATAGTTGGAGATCCATATTTTTTTAAACCAAATAACGTCAAACAATTCTCTACGACCACTGCTCACTCAATTGGTCGCCGCCATAGGTGTCAACTTAAGCCTGAAAGCTTTGGTATCTCTCGCTTTCACCTAAGTCTAGATCCCCCTAAATCCCCCTTAAGAAGCTATGCCGGGACTTTGAGTGCTTCTTGTCCCCCCCTTCTTAAGGGGGGCTAGGGGGGATCGAGATTTAATAGTCTTGCCAGCAGTCTCTGACTGGGTTTGACCTTAAGTTGACACTAATGGCTCGTCACCTAATCCAACTTCACCACCATTTTGCCAAGATTTTTGCCTTCAAAAAGACCGATGAACGCGCCCACCGCTTGGTCAATTCCTACTACCACTGTTTCCTGATTTTTCAATTTGCCAGCTTGGAAATAACCGCCCACTTCCTGTTCAAATTCCTTTTGACGATCGAGCCAATCACTAACGATCAGCCCTTTCATCGTCAACCGTTTGCCAATCATATTAAATAGATTGTTCGGGCCTGGTTGCGGCTGGTTGTAACCGGAGATGCTGCCACAAGCGACAATCCTGCCGTGCACGCGCATGGCCGAGAGCGCCGCTTGCAGGGTTTCGCCTCCGACATTATCGAAATAGACATCAATTCCGTCCGATGCCGCCTGGTTCAGTTGTTCGAGGATAGGGCCGGAATTGTAATTGAAAGCGCGATCGAATCCGCATTCTTCTAGCAGAAACTTGACTTTCTCGGCTGAACCTGCTGAGCCGATGACATGGCATCCGCGCAATTTTGCCAGTTGTCCCGCCACACTTCCCACCGCGCCCGCAGCACCCGAAATAAAGATGGTGTCGCCAGCTTTCACATCTACTAAATTCAACCCAGCCCAAGCCGTCATCCCCGTCATCCCCAGGGCACCGAGATAAACCGATAGCGGTTGAATTTCGCTGCTGACTGGATGCAACTCTTTGGGCGCTGCGATGAAGTATTCCCGCCAGCCAAAGTTGGAAGTGACGACATCACCCGCCTTGAATTCCTCGGCGCGCGATTCGATAACTTCGCCGACTGCGCCGCCTTGTAGAACTTTACCTAACTCGAAGGATGGAACATAGGATTTGCTCTCATTCATGCGTCCGCGCATATACGGATCTACCGAAATGTAGCGATTCCGAACGAGCACTTGTCCGTCTTGAAGTGGCTTTATTTCGGTTTGGGCGATCGCAAAATTATCTGCGGTTGGCATCCCGTTGGGGCGGGAGACTAGCTGAATTTCGCGGCTGATTATATTTGTCATAATTTTTGTCCTTGATGTCGATCGGAAATGTGTTGGCGATCGTTGTTAATTCAGACATCGAGCCGCCGAAAGTCTTGACGGCAATCATATCGTTTAAAGTCTAGATCCCCCCTAACCCCCCTTAATAAGGGGGGGACATGAAGCACTCAAAGTCCCCCTTCTTAAGGGGGATTTAGGGGGATCTGGACTAGAACAAAAGCGATTAATTCCGAACCTTATCAGAGCTACCCGGCCTCTTGCAACGATGCCATATCAATAACGAAGCGATATTTCACGTCGCTTTTCACCAGGCGATCGTAAGCTTGATTTATGTTCTGAATCGGGATGAGTTCGATATCCGAAGTGATGTCATGTTTGCCGCAGAAATCTAGCATTTCCTGAGTTTCTTTGATGCCGCCAATCAGGGAGCCACCGAGAGTGCGCCGACCAAAAATCAAGGTACTGACATTCAGGGAAAGCGGTTCGGCTGGCACACCAACTTGGGTGAGGTTGCCATCGCGTTTTAATAGAAGAAGATAGGCGTTGATGTCGTGTTGCGCGGATACAGTGTCGAGAATGAAATGGAAACTATTCAGATGTTTTTTCATCTCGTCGGCATTCTTGGAATTGACTACTTCATCTGCTCCCAGCCGCAGGGCATCTTCAACTTTGTTCGGCGAGGTGGTGAATACAACGACATGGGCGCCCAAAGCCTTCGCCAATTTCACCCCCATGTGTCCCAGTCCACCGAGTCCCACCACACCAACTTTCTGACCTTTGGTAACATTGTGGTGGCGCAATGGCGAATAGGTGGTGATGCCAGCGCAAAGCAGCGGGGCGACGCCGGCGAGATTCAAATTCTTTGGAACTTGCAGCACAAAGGCTTCATCTACGACGATGCTGTCCGAATATCCCCCAAACGTCATCCCACCAACGTGTTTGTCGGGGGAGTTGTATGTGAAAGTTACGTTGTCACAAAACTGTTCCAAGTCTTCCTCGCAGTTGGCACAAGTGCGACAGGAATCGACCATACAACCGACTCCTGCGGTGTCGCCTTCCTTAAATTTTTTGACCTGCGCGCCAACTTTTACAACCCGTCCAACGATTTCATGGCCGGGAACGCAAGGGTATGTGGTGTTTTGCCATTCGTTGCGGACGGTGTGCAAGTCGGAGTGACACACGCCGCAATAGAGAATTTCGATCGCGACATCGTGCTCGCCGACATCGCGGCGTTGAAAGTTGAAGGGTGCGAGTGGATTCGTGGCGTTTTGGGCGGCGTAGGCGTTTGTTTTCATGGATTGTGCTCGTGATTGTTTACTTATGTCGGGGTAGCGATCGCCCACTGCAATTCCTACTGAGAGGGCGGGCACGGGGGCACCGCCCCTACAAAGGCTCTTCTGTTTCAGTTGTAGGGGTAGTGCCCCCGTGCCTACCCTCCCCAATTCTTAACGATTGACGGTGCTCATATCGGGGTAGCGATCGCCCACTGCAATTCCTAATGGCAGCGCTTTGGCGATTTGGTCTAGTTCTGCTTGAGTCAGCGTCACATCGGCTGCTGCAATGTTTTCTTCCAAGTAGGTGCGACGTTTGGTGCCTGGAATCGGCACAATGTCTTCGCCCTGGGCTAATACCCAAGCCAGCGCTAACTGTCCGGCTTTGATGCCCTTAGCGGCGGCCATTTGCTCGATTTGCTCGACTAATTCCAGATTTTGCTGGAGATTCTCGGCTTGAAAGCGAGGATATCGTTGCGATCGATAGTCTCCTTCAGATAGCGTGTCCAAGGTCTTGATTTTGCCTGTGAGAAACCCGCGCCCCAGAGGACTGTAAGGCACAAAGCCAATCCCTAGTTCTCGACAGGTGGGCAAAATCTCGGCTTCTGGCTCCCGGCTCCACAGGGAATATTCTGTCTGTAGTGCGGAAATAGGGTGGACTGCTTGGGCGCGGCGGATGGTGGCGCTGGCGGCTTCGGAAAGGCCGAGGTAGCGAACTTTTCCGGCTTGGACGAGCTGCGCCATTGCGCCTACGGTGTCTTCGATCGGAGTATGGGGATCGACTCGATGCTGGTAGTAAAGGTCGATCGCATCTACGCCAAGACGCTTGAGACTGGCATCACAAGCAGAGCGCACGTATTCGGGTTTGCCGTTGACTCCCTGAAAGCTGCCGTCACTACCGCGCACGTTGCCAAACTTGGTAGCGATAATGACTCGATCGCGATGGCCTTTAATCGCTTTGCCCACTAACTCTTCATTGTTACCGACACCGTACATATCAGCGGTGTCGAGGAAAGTCACGCCTAGCTCTAACGCACGGTGAATGGTGGCGATCGATTCTGACTCATCGGCGAGCCCGTAGAACTCGGACATCCCCATGCAGCCGAGTCCTAACTCTGAGACTACTAATCCTTGATTGCCCAGTTTTCGTTGTTTCATGTTCGTTTCAACTAGCTTGTAGCTCGATTAATGTTTGTGTCCCAGCAGCATCGCTAATCCGAACCGCTATCACCACACCGTTTGAGTTTTGTCCGGTTAAAACTTCGGTTGGTGAATCGATCGTGTGAGCGTAAGTCACCTCATCTTTACCCACTTCAATTACCAAATCATCTCCTTTGCCTGGGCGATCGTAAACCATCGCCATTAAAGGTGCGTTCTTAATCAGTTCTGCATCACCGAGTTCTGAACCGATGATTTCGATCGAAATATTCCGGCCGCGATTGCCATCGGTAAACTGATCGAAAAATTCACCCCATCGCTCGTGGGGCACAGATTTGTTGATTTCAATCTTATTGGTCATTTCCATTTTATTCACCATGATGATTTCTGCTGATTCTGGTTTTTTTGATTTACCTATTATTCTTTTATAAACGCGATTTTTTGTCATCTATCTTAGGTTTAAAAGCTGTATATCCTCAGAGGTAGATAATCCCTAATTTTTCACGGGATAATTCTCGCTTAACAGGTCTGACTTCTTGTTCCACAAAGAGTTAATTTATGGTGGGGTGGACAGGAGAGCCAGTCCTGGCCAAGCTGATGGCAAATGGTGCAATATCTAAGTTTTTAGTGACTGCTGACTCCATCAGTGGTGCGTCCACTCATTTCAGTCTCGTGGATGCGGTAAATGGCGATCGCCTCTGAACGTCCCTCAGCATCAATCCAGGTTCGAGCCATCCCAGGAGAAAGTGTGGGATTGCGCTCTTCGATGAAGTGCATGGCTCGATCGATCTCTTCCTTGATAGTGAGACAGGAGGCTCTACCATTGACGATCGCGCTGCGCCAATGAAGTGCATCCTGAATTTCTTCTACCTGTAGGCAGACTTCTGGATTGGCATCTATGTCATGAGTCTTCATGCCGATCGTGGTAAACAGGTAGATTTCCTGTTCTTCGATATAATAATTCATGGGCATCACGTAGGGTTTGCCTTCGTGTATGCAGCCAAGATGACCGTATCCTACTGTGTGTAGAAGTTGCTCTATTTCTTTTGAACTCATTTCATCAATATCTAACATTACTATTTTCCTAAAAGTTTAGTTAATTAGTAGTATTGAATACAAATAATCTCGGCTTTACATCTGTCCTGAGATAGAGTGGGTCGGCTCAAGAATCTTCTGCCCGCTTAATTGATGCTTTTTTACCCGCAGCTACGCTTTGCCCGATCTCACTCGATCGCCTTGCCGCATCTGCCACCTTCAAAGCATACAAACTACTAGCATTATTCACATACAAAGGCGTACCATTTAACAAGTATTCCAACACCATATCTGTATCCTTAGCAAACAAACCGCGCCGCGTTCCAACTTCTATTGTTTGTCTATTTTCGCCCTGAATTAATTGACCGGATTCGGGAGTAAAAACCAGCGTTCCCTCTTCTCCGTAAATTGTAAAAACGTTTTCCGACTGCGAAAAAGTTTCGCCTTTTCCATAAACAGCTTCCGCAAAAACTCCATTCGCAAAGCGTAACTGGGCGTTACACAAACAAGCTTTATAAAAATCTGGCTGAGTGTCCCAAAATTGAGTTTGACAGTTCACGCTTGTCACTTCTCCAAACAAATCGGTAAATCGATGTAGTCGCGAAATTGCACCAATTAATGGGAACCCAAATAGCGAATGTTGATAAGTCCAACGCTTAGGTACTGAACGTTGAGCTGTAATAGTAACGTAGCGGGTGTAAAAAACTTTGCCAATTAAGGGCAAAGATGTTTTGATGGCTTGGTGTAAGCCACCTAATAATTCTATGTGTTCGATGTGCAGGAGTTTTTGCTTTTGGGTGGCTAGCTCGATCGCCCTTTCTCCCTCAGATATATCTAAAGATAGAGGATATTCCACCACAACGTGCTTTTCGTTTTCCAAGGCCGCGATCGCGATCGCCCCGTGATCCCGATTCACCGTACACACAATCACCAAATCCAAATCGTTCCTTTCCACTAACTTGCGCCAAGAAACCGCAGCCTCCGCGCCGAAGGCTTCACAAAATGCTTCCGTCTTGTCGGGGGTGTGACCCGCCACTGTCACTAAGTGAGCTCTGGCGTCAGTTTGCAACATCTCGGCTCTCAACTTAGCAGCAAAACCAGTGCCCACAATCCCCACCCTAATTGGAGCATTGACCGAAAAAGGCGATCGAGTATCAATATTAGTCATAGGATTTTAGATGTCACATTTTCAAAAATTGCTAAAAACAAGCGCCACAAAGCTTTACAGCTCGATCTCCCAAATCCTGAATTGGTGCAAAAATGCGATCGCGGGATTTTCGACCCAAATCTTGATGCCATTCAACTATACATTTCCTCCTCATGCCGAGAAACTACAGCAGGTATAAGTAATCAAGATGAAATTAGAAAAAATTATAACTAATCCCATTCAAATTTTTTGTAAATGAGTGTTGCAACCTCCCTTATTTCCCCTACTATCAGAGAGAGAACCAACCTAAGAGCAAACCTCAGAGCTAATAGAGCTTTGAAGTTTCCATTAGGAAAGCTTATATATCTTGTTGAATTTTTGAGAGGATTAGTGCATGGCAACTTACAAAGTTACCCTCGTCAGCGAAGCTGAAGGAATTAACCAAACCATTGAAGTTGACGAGGATACTTACATTCTCGACGCTGCCGAAGAAGCAGGACTAGACCTCCCGTACTCTTGTCGCGCTGGTGCTTGTTCCACCTGTGCCGGCAAAATCACCAAAGGGGAAGTCGATCAATCAGACCAATCTTTCTTGGATGATGACCAAATTGAGGCTGGATTTGTCCTCACCTGCGTCGCCTATCCTAAGTCTGATTGCACCATCGAAACTCACAAAGAAGAATCGCTGTACTAAAAACAGCCTCAGCCTTCGGCTGTCACTCCAAGCTATTAATCAATAGTTGTTTGAGCTGATGGCTACACTGAAATCTGGTCAGTTAGGGACATGGCAGTGCCATGTCCCTAAATATATGTTAGACATCTGGGAAAAAGCTTTTTAAGAACAGGTTGGATACTTGTTCTACACTAATTATTGTTGATGCCTATGGATTCTCAGGTCGCCAAAATGTAATCCCATCATTCAGCGGGACAACTTGAGCGCCTGGAAAATAAAAGCTGAGAATACGATCGCTACTCCAGCCCAAATTAGCCAAATTGTAAGAACCCGTTTGACTCATTCCCACCCCATGTCCGAAGCCACCTCCGACAAAAGCATAGCCATTGAGGGTTTTGTCTGGATTGTAAATCGGATCTAGGTAAAACAAAGTGCTGATGGGAGGGAAAAAAGCATTGCGAATTTCGTCTTTATCAATATCGATTGTCCCCAAGTCAGTTTCTACCTTCATTTTCAAAACTCGACCACCGAGAGACCTTTGCACCACCCCTACCTGACTAATAGTTTTAAAATTCGCCAAAGGATGCTGTTTTTTCTGAAGATACTGTTTGAGAAACCCAGCAATTGATGTTAAGGAAGCTTCTTCGCGCCAGCGAAAAGTATCTTGTTTTTCCTCATTAAACCCCTTATTCAAACTCATAAAGCGGCGAAAATTGTTTTCATCAGACAAACTCTGCTTCGACAAATCCCAAATATTCTGAGGCGCATCCACGATCGATCGCAAATAAGGGCGTTCCGAGCCGTGCCACACATCCCCAAAAAGCGCAGTAACGCCGCCACTAGAAGCGGAATAAAGGGCATCAACCAACTCCTGACGATAAGTCAGAACCAAACCGCTAGTTTTGGCGATCGCCTTATCCGTTTGCGGAAAAACCTCCGTCAAACCCTTATACACTTGGCAGTTAACATCAGCACACAACTCGTAATTATCGATCGCAAAACGGCGCAAATTTCTCAGGGCATAAGTTCTCGCCAAAATAGCCTGTGCTTCCTGGGAAGCATAGGGCGAAAAAGCACCAATTTCGTGCGGCACTACTCCCCGTAAATAAGTTTCTGTCGGCACTTCATTGACCAAAGTATAAGTGCCATAAGCATTTTTCTGTAGGTGCAAACTCCCACCATAAAGGCGAGTTTGTTGAATAGCTTTTTCTTTTTCAGTAGCTGTCGCCTCTTGAGTAGTCTGTTCCAGAACCTCAATCACATTTTTACCCGCCGTCACATCTAACTCATTGCGGTTAAAACGAAAACCGTTTAAAACCCAAAATGCCTGGGGGATTGTGGGCAAAACTTTGCTATCCAAAAAAGCAGTTTTATTCCCTTGTTCCTGCAAACTTTGCAATAATAAACGTCGCACTAAAGGAGAGTTATAATTATCTCTTTTTGCCCAAACTTGCCACCGCAAAGGTTGAGCAATTTCTACTTCAATTCCCTTAGCTCGCCATTGATTAGCACTATCTTCTGCACTTTCAAAACTGCGGTGGGAACTCAGCACAACTCGTTCTTCTACTGCTGGTGTTTCCAGCGGTTTCGCGGCGATTTCTAGCTTGATGCTAGGAACCTGGGCGGTTTTTATACCTTGAGGAGTTTTGTAACTTAAAGTTAAGCTGTCACCGGGTAGGGCTTTCAGGGTCAACTTATCCGTTGCTTTCGTGCCAAACCGCTGTACTACACCGATTTTGATTTCTCGATTTTGGGGGCTTTGGGCGGTGGCGGGAGTGCTAGGGAGCGGCCACAGGCACAACGCTGCGATCGCAGCGCTAGAAATTGAGCTAAACCATTTGCAATTGGGCATTTTAGATGTTTGAATCCACACAGTTTTTGTATTGTAAAACTTTAATAAGATTATAAGCAGTAGTAAGCAGAAGTAGTATTATATAGTCAGGAGGACGAAATGAAACTACCTGACTACGCAAAAGCCATAGGCATAAGTTACACAACCGCATGGCGCTGGTGGAAAGCCAATAAACTGCCACATCCAGCAAGACAAACGGAAAGTGGTCTAATTATAGTTGACTACTCGCCGCCAGCGCCATCAATTGAATCAAAGAAAAACCGAGTCGCTATTTATAGCCGAGTCTCATCTTCTGAGAACAAAGACAATCTCAACCGCCAATCAGAGCGATTAACCGAGTACGCAATTGCCAACGGTTATCAAATTGTCAGAAATGTCAAAGAAATTGGTAGTGGATTGAACGACCACAGAAAACAGTTAGAAACACTCCTGCAACAAGATGATTACGATATTCTTTTGGTTGAACACAAAGACCGTTTGGCTCGATTCGGAACACATTATTTAGATGTACTTCTGGTGAGATTAGGAGTCAAACTAGAAATTGTCAATTTAACTGACAACGGTCAAGATGAATTAATGCAAGATTTGGTGGCAGTAGTTACGAGTTTTGCAGCGCGACTTTACGGACAACGCCCCGCTGCACGAAAAATAGAAAGAATCATTGCTGAATTAAAAAATGGAGAGTCTGAATGCAGCTAGCAGAGAGACACATTATTAAATCCACCGAACATCGTTTTGTGGAAATTGACGGCTTAGCCTTTCAATCCAAAAATCTCTAGAATGCTGCTAACTATTCCGATAGTGGAAATTTAGCAGTTTTGATTTTAGCTGAGCTTGTAGTGGACATCCTGACCGAGCTCAAGCAACTGTGATACATTTTACTTGCCAAGTCGAAGTCATTACGAGTATGATTTAATTAGCAGCAACAAAGAGGAGCCATGAGGATCGAAGAAATACCCCTCAACCAGATTCGCCGCCCCCTGCCGCGAGTCAACGACCCCACCAAAGTCATCGCTCTGATGGAATCCATCCGAGAGATAGGTTTAAACGAGCCCATCGACGTGCTAGAAGTAGATGGTCAATATTACGGCTTCTCCGGCTGTCACCGATACGAAGCTTGTCAACGCCTCGGTTTAGAAACAATCCCGTGTAAAGTCCGCCGTGCTCCCCGTTCTGTGTTGCAGATGCACCTAGCGTGAGCTCAGGAAACATCGCACTCTAAATTTTTTAGTCAAAAATCAAAAGGTACAAAAGCTATGAGTCCTAACAACCACAAACAACATCTTTATCCAACTCGCATCGATATGCCAGCAGAAACCCGCTCTCAAATAGTTGGGCTGCTCAACGCCACCCTCGCAACGACTCTCGACTTGAAAACCCAAGTCAAGCAAGCTCACTGGAACGTCAAAGGTATGGACTTTTATCAGTTGCATTTGCTATTTGATGAAATGGCAACAGAGCTCGAAGATTATATTGATACGGTGGCGGAACGGGTGACGGCTTTGGGGGGTTTGGCTGTAGGAACAGCCCGTACAGCGGCGGCTGATTCGATTTTGCCAGAATTTCCTTTTGATATTTTAGATGGCAAAGAGTACGTGACTGCTTTGGCCGATCGCTACGCACCTTATGCTAAACATCTGCGAGTAGCCATCGATAAAACAGGGGAACTCGGCGATGCCGATACCGCTGACTTATATACTGAAATTTCGCGGACCATTGACAAGCGCTTGTGGTTCCTAGAAGCCCACTTGCAAGCTGCTGCGACAACTACAGCCTCGGCTACCCCAGAAAAAGTAGCTTTGTAATCGCTACTGATTAACTATTTTGACCACAATGATGGAGCGGGTTCTCTGACCCGCTCTCAAAATGGAGTTGTGGCACTTGACCGATTACTATAAAGAATATATTAAGTTATTAATTGGGATGGCTTTTTTGTGGTAAGCAAGATTCCAGATTACGCTCCTCAACTACAATGTCTGATGCAGCAAGCAGGGCTAGAGAGCGATCGAGAACTCAGCCAAACAGCAGGAGTTGGTGAACTTCAGCTCAGCCGTTTGCGTCGGGGCTTAGCCTTGCAAATGTCAGCAGATATCCTGCTGAAAATCAGTCAAGCCTTGAAAATTTCCTTAAACGAACTGCTGGCAACTTTTGCCCCTGGTTCTGTAAAGTTAGAGCCACCAGCACCGACAGCCATAGAACAAGAATATCAGCGGCTGCAAGCTACACTGGATCTTCAACGATCGTCTTTGATGGAGGAATTCCAGCTTTCTAGCTTGCAGATTTTAGAATCCTGGATGTTGCAGTGGCCGACAGCAGCGAGGAAAGCTCAGGAAAACCAGCAGTTACCAGCAGTCAAATTACTGCCTTTGATGCGTCCTGTGGAAAAATTATTGCAGGAGTGGGGAGTAGAGGCGATCGCCCCTGTGGGAACCTCCATCCCCTATAATCCACAAGAGCATCAACTGCTGGCCGGAACAGCCCAGCCGGGAGAACAGGTGACAGTACGCTATACCGGATACAGACAAGGCGAAAAACTGCTTTACCGTGCCAAGGTGATCCCAGCAGGAGCGATCGATTAGATATGTAGGTCTATGCTAGGTATTTGGATCGGAGTCCGTCTCGCAGCTATACTAACGTAGTCTGGCTAGAAATTCTGACATTCCCACCGCAAAATATGAGTCCTGTAGTTAAAATTATTCAACCCTCTGGTATTTTAGACGGCACCAAGGCTGGTCAATTCCGCCTAGAGATTAGCGACCTCGTGCAAGCGGGAGCCGATGTCGTATTAATAGACTTCCAAGACGTGACATTTATGGACAGTTCTGGTTTGGGCGCTTTAGTCTTGGCGCTCAAAACAGTCAGAGCCGCTGGGAGTCAGTTAGTCGTCTGTTCTATCAACGAGCAAATCCGCATCTTATTTGAACTCACCAGTATGGATCGAGTTTTTGAGATATTTCCCACCCGTGATGCTTTTAATAGCAAGATTGCGCTTTAAATAACTAGATCTTTTGGCTGCTAACTTCTGAGGTCAATTAACTCTCGGTCAATCTATGCAGGCAAACTAGAAGTGTCGAAAATTGCTGGTTTCATCTTCCAAACCGAGCGCTTCTGCCTTAAACTTAGAATTAATCGATCCTAAGTTTAAAGCTTCGCTAACCGACTGGAAAATTGAAGTCAAATATTTAAGAGTCCGTAAGAGTCAAACCTTGCGGACTTCTGCATATTTCCTCCAGCTATCGGCATCACCCAAAATTGATCTTGAGTAAAGACCAATCATCATCAAACACGGCTTTAGCGTTCAACTTTTGAACATAGCTCAAAACTAACTCTAACTGGTCGGCAGTTGCACCGTTGTAAGCTGCTAACAAATCAATGAAAGGATCGAGCCCCCAGATATTGCCATCAGGTTGGTGAATCTCGTAAACCCCGTCGCTAAAGATGTAGAGAGTGCTCAAATCCTCGACATGGCAGCTTTTATCGACATAGCGGGCTTCTGGGAACATCCCGACGGGCATTCCGGGGGTTTTCAGTTGCTGGACTTTGGCATTGCTAGTGGGGGACTGGGAAATCAACACCGCCGGGGGATGACCGGCGCTGGCGTAGACTAACTGGCGATCGATCCGATTGTACACCCCGTACCAGATGGTGAAATACTTGTCATTTTGATAACTCATCTGGAAAGTGGTGTTCAGCGCCCGCAAAACGTCGCTGGGTTTGTAGTAGTCAATGTTGGGTAAGGCGCGCGATCGCAACAAATTCAACACTGCCACAGAAGGCAGGGCCGCCCGCAAACCGTGTCCGGCGACGTCTAGCAAATAAATCGCCAAATAATCCGAGTCTAGCCAGTTGTAGTCAAAGCAATCTCCTCCTAACTGACGGGAGGGAATGAATTTTGACTCAATGCTGACGGGTTCCACCATCGGATCTGGCAATAAAGACTGCACATATTCCGCCGCCTCAGCTAGTTCTGCTTCCAGACTTTGCTTAGCAATTTTCAAGTCTCGGCTGAGTTGGTGCAGCCTTAGTCCGGCCCGCACTCTCGCCTGCAACTCGTTGAGTTCAATGGGTTTGGAGATAAAATCATCGGCACCGGCATCAAGTCCTTTGACTCGATCGGCGATCGACCCCAAAGAAGTCAGCAAAAAGAATTGTGTAGTTGACAGATGTGGATCGGCCTTGACTCGACGGCACACATCGATGCCTGTCAAGCGTGGCATGATCCAATCGCAAATTATCAAAGCCGGACACAGTTTTTGCGCCTGTGCTACACCGTCTTCGCCATTACTTGCTACCGTTACTTCGTAACCCTGTTTTTTCAGGGTTCTTCTGAGCAGTTCTTGAACCGCAGTATCATCGTCTATAACCAGAATTTGAAACATGGCACTCAGGTACTACAAGTCTTTCAAGGTCTGGGGGTCATTCAAAATATATCCTGTCAGCGCGTTGGTCTGAGATTGAGTATAGTCTAATAACATCGCTTTCTAGGTAATTGCTGTTGACAGCGGGCCTTTGAGTTCAATTTACGTTTAAATTTGAGGGAAATTTCGGCGCGATCGAACTTCACTCAGTTTATATTCAAAATATAAATTTTTATAGACTTTTATTTTGCCCCGGCCCTGGTTGACATCGAATCCCTACATATGGTATCCTGTTTAACCGATTAGTGGATTAAATATCTATACTGCCTGCCCCTCGAAACTACTACCCTCAAATTATCATTGAATTTTGCGACCGTTGTATTTTCTGTAGTTTTATTTTGTATTGTTGTATTTTGCCCACCAGCCAGTGAAATTATTCATTAGCTGAGATTGATTGAATTGAAAGGTTACGAAAAGTTGCCGATGCTCAAGAAAGCGGATCTTCAAGTCAATACGGGTCTAAATGGATTAGACCGCGTTTTGTCGTGGTTTTCAAAATTGTACGAGTCGCGAATTCCCACAAGTGTTTGGATCAGGTGCCAGTTGGCTTTGGCGGAGGGCTTTACCAATGCCGTCCGTCACGCCCATAATGGCAAACCAGCAGATTTACCTGTGGAAATTCAGGTGGTAGTGTTCCCTGAATTTGTAGAGATTAAAATCTGGGATTGCGGCGAACCCTTTGATTTAGAAGCAAAAATCAAAAATATTTCCGAAACAGTAGATATTGAAGCTCCGGGTGGTCGGGGTCTAAAATTAATGAAAGACATCGGTGATACTCTCAGTTATGTGAGAACCGCTGATGGACGAAACTGTTTGTTGATCGTCAAAAATTACTCCCCCTGTCTGAACGATCGAAAAGAAGACTAATATTTTTAGGGAGGTAGGGGTTAAGGCCCCTCTTCCCACCCCTAAAAACTCTGAGCAAAAAACCAGACGCAAGCCCCTGGCGACGGACTTGGGGATAACTCGGTAGCGGTTTCAAGACTTCGACAACCCTTGCGTGACGGCCGCCTTCAGTATTAACAAAATTTAATACATAACCACCGTAGTATAAACCTTATGACTACAGATATATTCGGCTTGCTTCCCCTGGTTTATTTACTAATTTTATTTTTGATATTCCAGCAAATAAATAATTGTTGGCGCAGTGCGGTTTTATCTGCTGCGATTGCATGGGGAGTGGCGATTGCTTTATCTACGGAAATTTTAAGCTTATTCAAATCCATCGCTTTTAATTCGGTATTTTACTTGTGGTTATCCGCCGATATTGTGATTTTAATCATATATCTAAAAAGTTTAAATATCAAGCCCAATTATTTACTAAATCATCAAATTAAAATACCCCGCTTTTTAGTAGGTTTACTAGCAAGTATATCATTGATTTTTGTGACCATTGGTTTAATAGCTATAGTTTCGCCACCTAACAATTGGGATTCCATGACATATCACATGAGTCGGGTGGTTCACTGGATGCAAAATGGGAGTGTCGAGCATTATCCAACATCCTATGTACCGCAATTGTATCACCCGCCTGGGGCAGAATTTGCGATTATGCACTTTCAGATTTTAAGCGGGGGCGATCGCTTTGCGAATCTGATACAATGGTTGAGTATGGTTGGCAGTGCGATCGCCGTTTCTCTAATTGCTCAGCAACTGGGAGCGAACTTGCGGGGTCAAGTTTTTGCCAGCGTCTTTGCTGCAACTTTACCCATGGGAATCCTCCAAGGTTCTAGCACCCAAAACGACTATGCTGTATGTTTTTGGGTAGTGTGTTTTGTCTCCTGCGGTTTAGCGGGAATGTCAGCAGGAATTACTCTATCTAACACTCTCAAAATTGGTGCAAGCTTGGGTCTAGCTTGCTTGACAAAAACCACAGCTTACATATTTTCACTACCTTTTATAATCTGGTTTTTAATAGTAGGAATTAAGCGCTTTCATCAAAAAATGTTGCCACCCATTTTGATGATAGCATCTGTAACTATTCTCCTGAATCTAGGTCATTATTGGCGAAATTATGATTTGTTTGGCTACGCGATCGGCGCTCCTCAAGATTTTACTAAAGAATACAAAATCGAAATATTTAGCCTCCCCACTTTTGGGTCAAATATAATTAGAAATTTAGCCATGCACACCGGCACCAGTATTTCCCAAATTAATGGCTTAATTGTCGCAGTAGTTAAAATGCTGCACAAAATATTAGGTATTCTGCCAAATGATCCGCGCATCACATGGCCTCCAGGACAAGTCTATGCTCTGACTACACCCTCATTCAATGAAAATAATGCTACCAATCCCATTCATTTTGGGCTAATAATTGCCACTTTGATCCTAATTTTAAATCAGGAAAAAATCAGAAAAACAAATATAATAATAATTTATTTATTTGCTACCCTCAGTACATTTTTACTACTTTGTTTGCTGCTCAAATTCCAGCCTTGGCAAAGTCGCCACCACCTGACATTTTTTGTATTATTTGCACCATTGTTTGGACTAACAATATCACAATTGTCAAATCATAAAATAGCCAACTATATTGCCGGAATTTTGATATTTATGTCCCTGCCTTGGATTTCTCATAACAAATTTCGACCTTTGCTAGGAGAAAGTAACATTCTTAATACCAGCAGAAATGAACTTTACTTTACAAGTCGGCCGAAAATCGAGTATTCTTACAATCAAACAGTAGATTTTATCAAAACTCAAAACTGTACAAATATAGGACTATCATTTTGGACTAAAAATTCCTGGGAATATCCCTTGTGGGTACTTTTTCAAGAACCGGGAAAACCGGCACCTCGGATTGAACATATCTCTACCATCGATCCTGTAGTCGAGAAAAAATTAAATTTTGAACCCTACAAGAGCTTTATTCCCTGCGCAATAATTTACCAAGCTAGCAAAAAAGAGCGCCCACCAGGAAAAGAAATGGTTATCAAAAATCAAACTTATGTACAAAAATTTTCCGTTGCACCCCTGAGCGTATTTATGAAAAAATAGAGCTGTGATTTAATACTTAAACAGCAGAAGTAAAACATCGACTATCATGAAAAGCATACCCAAATATTCCTTAGTAATTCCTATTTATAATGAAGAAGAAACTCTCCCGGAACTTTACCGGCGAATTAGTGCGGTGATGGCTCGGATGGATGGCCCAGTAGAGTTAATTTTAATCAATGATGGCAGTCGCGATCGCTCTCTGGAACTTCTGCGAGAATTGCACGAAAAAGATGCACGCATTTCTTACCTCAGTTTTGCCCGCAATTTTGGCCATCAAATAGCCGTGACTGCTGGTTTAAACTTTTCTACAGGTAAAATTGTAGTAGTAATGGACGGCGATTTGCAAGACCCGCCGGAGTTGATTATAGATATGGTAGAACAATGGCGGCAAGGCTATCACGTTGTGTACGCTCAACGCACTCAACGCCATAAAGAAGGTTGGTTTAAGCGGTTGCCAGCTTATATGTATTATCGCATTTTGCGCCATCTTGCCGATGTTGATATTCCCATTGATACAGGAGATTTTTGTTTAATGGATCGTTGTGTAGTCGATATACTCAACGCCATGCCAGAACGAAATCGTTACATTCGGGGACTGCGGGCTTGGATTGGTTTTAAGCAAACAGCAGTTAAATTTGAACGCGATCCGCGTTTTGCCGGCGAGGTTAAGTATACGTTTAGAAAATCTTTGGGTTTGGCAATGAATGGTTTAGTGTCTTTTTCCAAAGTTCCCCTGAGACTTTCGATTTATTTGGGATTATTTGCGGCATTTGTATCTGTATTAATGGCTTTTTTGATTTTGTATTGGCGGATTTTTTATCCAAATTCGGCATTAACTGGTTTGACAATTGTGATGATGGCGGTTTTCTTTTTAGGTGCGGTACAATTGGTGAGTATTGGGATTTTGGGTCAGTATGTAGGGCGGATTTATGAGGAGGTAAAGGGGCGGCCACTTTATACTTTGGCAGAAGTTGCGGGTTTCGATCGCTCGAACGATCGCACTGACAAATAAACTACCATCTGCTTTTGATTAAATGATGCGATCGCTCTTGAGACACCTCAATTAGCGATCGGCAGAATCTTCGGTATTTTCTTCAGGAAAAACCACATCTTCATACAGCAAAGAAATCGGACAACGGAAATCTACGCTGGGAAAATCAACTTCTACTTCTGTAGCGTCGATAGTTGTTGCGTCAAGGGAATAAGCAGTGAGTTCCCATTTGCCTTTTTCATTGATGCGGTAACATTCGACGTTCAGGCGATCGGCTTCAATCAGAACGTATTCTGTTAAACTTTCAATTTGACGGTAATTTCTAAATTTTTGACCGCGATCGAATGCTTCTGTACCAGGAGATAACACTTCGACAATTAAACAAGGATGATAAATAACTTTACGGGCTCTTTGGTCTTGCGGATCGCAACTCACCATCACATCTGGATAGTGAAATGGACCATTTTGTGAAACTCCCACTTTGGCATCTGCCATAAAGACTTTACAACCTTTACCCCGCAGGTGATTTTTGAGTGCAGATGTAATGTTTATGGCAATTGAGTTATGGGGCAGAATTCCCCCAGTCATGGCAAAGACTTCTCCATTCATGTATTCATATTTAATGGGTTGTTGTTCTTCCCATTCCAGATATTCTTGGGGAGTCATGAATTGAGGTTGTAGTTGAAAAATCATTGAAAATTCCTCCGGCGATATTGGTATTTGAAAAAATAGAAATCAGGTAAGCGATCGCGCATTTATCAAGCAACTCCCTACCCTGTATATGGACGCTTGTAAGGTGGATGCAACCAAAGTAAATTTATTCAATAAATATTTACAATAGTCAACGTTGCTCGTAGCTCCTAGGTAGTGTAATTAAAATATTATAATTATAACAGAATAATGCTAAAATCATAAATTGTGAACATTAACTCTGTGTTCTCTGTGTCCTCTGCGGTATAAAAAAAAGAATGTTGAAACTTTACCAATATTCGATGTCGGGGAATTGCTACAAAATCCGCTTGCTGTTAACTCAGCTTCATCTTCCCTTTGCCACGCTGGAAATTGACATTCTCAAAGGAGAAAGTCGAACTAAGGAGTTTTTGAAGAAAAATCCCAACGGGCGGATTCCGGTGTTAGAAATAGAACCGGGCAAATTTCTATTTGAATCCAATGCAATTATGTTTTATTTGAGCGAAGAGACTGAGTTTTTTCCCAATGATAAATTTGAAAGATCTCAAGTCATGCAGTGGTTGTTTTTTGAACAATATAGCCACGAACCTTTTATTGCAACTTCTCGTTTTTGGTATTTGACTGGTAAAAGTGAGGAATTCCAGGAAGCACTTAAGCAAAAACAAGCACCGGGTTATGCTGCTTTGGGAGTGATGGAACGGCACTTAGAAACAAATGACTTTTTTGTAGCCGATCGCTATACCATTGCTGACATCGGTTTATTTGCTTATACTCACGTTGCTGCGGAGGGAGGATTTGATTTAACACGATTTCCAGCAATTGAATCTTGGATCGATCGCATCAAAAGTCAGCCCGGATATATCAACATCGCAACTTAAGCCCGGTTGCCTGTTCGTGGGACATTTGCGTTAACCTAATTGAAAATCGTTTGTACCGCCATCCCCAAATAAATTCATGCTTGCCCGCATTCTTGAATTAGCTACTACCCTTGCACCTCGCCTAATCGAAATCCGCCGCCACATCCACTCTCACCCCGAACTCAGCGGGCAAGAATATCAAACAGCGGCCTATGTAGCTGGTGTTTTGGCTTCCAGTGGAGTTCATGCGATCGAAGGAATTGGCAAAACCGGTGTCATCGGCGAGATCAAAGGCCATAGCAACCAGTCGCGCTGGCTAGCAATTCGTACCGATATGGACGCTTTGCCGATGCAAGAACGCACAAACCTGGAATTTGCCTCGAAAAACCCAGGAGTCATGCACGCTTGCGGTCACGACATCCACACCACCGTCGGTTTGGGCGCGGCGATGATATTAGCTCAGTTGGAAGAAAAATTACCTGGTCACGTCCGGTTTTTATTTCAGCCGGCGGAGGAGATAGCCCAAGGCGCGCGTTGGATGATTGCAGATGGGGCGATGAAAGACGTTGAGGGCATCCTGGGAGTGCACGTTTTTCCGACGATTCCCGGCGGTGCGATCGGCATTAGGCACGGGGCACTGACGGCGGCGGCGGATGACCTAGAATTGATTGTCATGGGTGAATCCGGCCACGGCGCGCGTCCCCACGAGGCGATCGATGCAATTTGGATAGCTTCGCAGATTATTACTACTTTGCAGCAGGCGATTAGTAGAATGCAAAATCCATTGAGGCCTGTGGTTTTAACCATCGGGCAAATTAGTGGGGGACGAGCACCTAACGTGATTGCCGATCGCGTAAAATTATTAGGCACGGTGCGATCGCTCCATCCTGAAACCTACGAAAAACTACCAGCTTGGATCGAGCAAATTGTGGCCGGTGTCTGTCAAACTTACGGCGCAAAATATGAACTCAACTATAAACGTGGTGTACCGGGAGTGCAAAACGACCCCTGTCTCACCCAATTACTCGAAGCAGCGGCTTTAGAAACTTTAGGTCGATCGCGCGTCCAAATTTTACCAGAACCATCCCTCGGCGCGGAAGATTTTTCAATGTATTTAGAACACGCACCGGGAACCATGTTTCGCCTGGGAGTTGGATTAAAAGATCGACCAAATTATCCTCTCCATCATCCGCAATTTGAGGTGGATGAAGCGGCCATAATTACTGGGGTTGTCACCTTGGCCAGTGCTGCTTACAAATATTGGAAACAAAAGTGAGAGTCATTAGTTATTGATCTAATCATCTCATCTCCGGTAAAATAGACATAATTCCTGTAGGGGCGGGTTCACCAAGAATACCTGCCAATAATTAACAATCTCAAAAACCCGCCCCCACCCCACTAGATAGCCATATATATTTCTCTTCCTTGCGGTTCGCTAAAAAGTCAGGCGCGTTTATTGGCTATCTAGTGTTATATGGGAGAATAAAGCGAACCTGACCCTACAGAAATCACGGTCGATCGATCGCACTCAATATCATTAGTTAAAAAATTATGACTCTAGATTTTAATAAATTCTGCGACGCCTGCAACCCCAGTCACTCCCTGATGTTGGGAAATTCAGAAGATATTCGCTACTACATTGATTTTGCTTCGGTACGCGGTGGCAAAATTATTAACATACTCAAACGAACAATTACCCGCGTGTCACCAGATAAACGGACTTGCCAATTATTCACCGGACATATTGGTTGCGGCAAATCTACTGAATTGTCGCGACTACAAAAAGAGTTGACAGAGGAGGGATTTCATGTGGTTTACAGTGTGAGTCACGGCATTGATAATGATGAGTGGCAATTACTATTTAAGGTGGTGAAAGAACAAACCATTAATGGAGATATGGAAGTAGCGTGGCAACAACTAAACAAACCATAGGAGTTGATAAAATTAGAGCGATCGCGTAACAGAATGTAAAAAGTTTCGCTTATCTATTGACAAGTATCTAGATTGTATGATTTTTTCAACTCAATCCTGCAATGATATTGACGCTCATCGCCAGAATAGCGGTGTTAAAAAAGAAAGAAAGCACGCTATGCAACAAAACTAAAGACCTCATAGAGCGAGAAGTCGTCTGCACATCAGCAACTTGGCAAGTCATGCCCACCCCAAAGGAAAAATAGAGAAAATCCTTGTAGTCAGGTGCCTCGTCCCCCGGAAAGTCCAAACCCTTGACTGGTTCAGGTTTGTTGTGATTGGACTTTCTGGGGTTTTGGTAGTAGCTGCGGGCATAGTGCATGGTAAAGATAGTATGCACCAGCAGCCAAGACCCAACTATGGTCAAAACCGAAAGCCCCAAGTGCAGAACTAGCAACTTGGAGTCCAAGCCTTTCGTATCGTGCAGTAGGAAGACTATGGCGAGCACGCTAGCACAAGCGGCCGCTAAGATGGAGCCGAGAATTACCACACGGCCGGCATCGAGCTGTTGTGCATGGTGGCGCATCATTTCTGGAGTGGCTTGGAGCATTAGCACCAAGGTCAAACCCAGGAAGCTGATCAGGCCCGCGTCCCAAATACACAGAGCTCTCGTCAGCTTGAGATAGTCTGGTGGTAGTAGAAACCCCACAGCTATAGCCAACAAAACAGAGACCAAGAGGCGATGCCGGACTGTCCAGAGCCAGTGCGTCTTATATAGGGACTGGTTTTTCACAATTAGATTTATACCAAGTTAGGCAGAGTGGATGTCAAGGAATCCACATGATTAATGCTATTTTGGCAGTTTTTACCCAAAAATTAACTGGACTTTGGTGGTGCGAGACTTCTCCTGCCTTTGGATAGATCGATCGCCCTCCACATTCTGGATACAGTGGGAAAAATGTAAATATGCGGTTTAACACTATGGCATCCTCCCAACCCCTCAAAGGCATTGAGTTAATCGACTGCGCTAAAGCCAACGCCCCACAAGGTATTGCCACAGCAGCCCAACTTTGCGGCTATGGTAGTGACTTTCATACATTCGATCGCGAACTTAAGCTAGCTTGCCAAAACATCGGCGTCCAATTCCAGGAATTGAGCGACTTGATTACGGATCAGCAGATGATGCAATCAGGAATGGGCATAGAGGTGGCTCCCGATACTCCCTCAGAACTGTAGAATCAATCTTCCGCATCTCACCCCACCAGTTCGATGAAATCTAACCTTCGGAGCAAACCAGTATTTTGACACTCCCTGTGCTGAAGCAACAGGGATTCTTAAGACCACAATGTGACTGTGCTAGCTGTTGAGGCTAGAATATCTTGCATAGGAGATTCCGACTCTTGGTATGAGTCGCGTTACTTTCCTGGTTAGGAGTGCTTTCTGGAGGGTGCTGAGATTGTTAGGAGGACTGTTGTGTCAGACCAGCAAGACCGAATTTTACGTTTATTTATAGAGGAGGCTAAGGAGCACCTCGATACTCTAGAAAATGGTTTGGTGGATTTAAAGTCCACGATGAAAGACCCCGAAAGCCTTCAAGAGATGTTTCGAGCCGCCCACTCAGTCAAAGGTGGGGCGGCGATGCTGGGCTTGGATAGTATTAAAACAACCGCTCACAGATTGGAAGATTGTTTTAAGATTCTCAAGGACGGGCCCGTTAAACAGGTTGACCAAACAGCAGAATCTTTGTTTCTCAAAGGAGTTGATACGCTTAAGGATTTGGTGCAGCGGATGTCGGGGCCTTTTGGGTTGAGGAATGAAGAGGGAGAGAAACTGGTCCAGCAAATCATGCCGGCCTTTGCTCAACTGGAAACTCACCTCAATAACTTAGTTTCTGGCAAAGTTGCTGGGGTGGCGGCTAAGTCTGGTTCGTCTGGGGCTGCTCCCACAGTCTCGACGACAAATTTTACAGCTTCGGTGATGGTGTTACTCAAAGAAATGTTGCAGGTGTTCAAGGCGAAAGAGTCGGCTGCTACTCGCCAGCAGTTGTCTGATTTGTGTGTTCGTCTGTATAAGTTGGGAACCGGTATCGAAAGTTGGCAAAGTTTAGTCAAAACCGCTAGAGTGGCGATCGCCAATCCGAAAAACTCTTATAAAGTGTTAGCTCCACTGATTATTAAGGAACTTAAGGATGCTGGTGATTTGGTGCAAGGGGGGAAAGTCAAGGCGATCGCTCCGAGTAAAAATTTACTGCTTTTGGCAGCATCCCCACAAGTAGCGGCCAGCGTTCCAGCAACAGCCCCAGCGTCTGAGTCCATAGCACTTCCTGCGGAACCGAAGGCGGTAGTCAAGCTTTTGCTCAAAACTTTTAACAAAAAGCAACTCTCGGAAATAGCTAAGTTACTGATTCACGCTATCAAATCTTCTCCCTAGGACTTGGGATGCTAGAAGGTGGAAGGATGTTAGGTTTGAAGGCTTTTTTAAGGGCCAATTTCTCTGTTAGGAATTTCTTAATTGCAGAAATCATGGATTTTGTGGCATTTTCCTTCTTCCATCTTCCATCTTCCATCTTCCTTTGTCCTTCTGCTATACCTTTGGGCCACCCTGCGTTAGAATTAAGGAAATTAGGGTCCGCGTGCAACGTTGTACGAGAGTTAAAAATCGAGCAGGCTTTAGAAGGCGGTAGCTGTGAAACCAATTCGTTCATTAGAAGATGCTTTAAATCGCTGTCAGGCGATGGGAATGCGCTTGAGCCGCCAGCGTCGATTTATTCTCGAACTCCTGTGGGAGGCGCAAGAACACCTCTCAGCGCGTGAAATATACGATCGCCTAAATCAACAAGCACATTCGATCGGTCACACATCGGTGTATCAAAACCTCGAAGCCCTATCTAGAGAAGGGATTATTGAGTGCATAGAGCGATCGGAAGGACGCTTGTACGGCAATGTCAGCGATTCTCACTCTCACGTCAATTGTCTAGATACGTCTCAGATTCTCGACATTCATGTGGAATTGCCCCCAGACTTGATCGCACAAATTGAACAACAAACGGGAGTTCGGATCGTAGATTACCGGATCGACTTCTACGGCTATCGATCGCCCGAATCAACGGCAGAAGGCTCACTCCCCAACGGATCGTAAAAAATTGGGTTATCGACCAAAAGTTACACCGCAGACTTTCATCTAGTTCTTATTTACTGCAAATCTCGACAGTTGAAGAGCTGAAAATTGCCAACGCGATCGAGCATCTGTGCAGCATGAATTATTATCTCCCCTGTCCTAACTGCATAGCAGTAGGTCAATTACTGTATAATTTACCTGCGTTTGATTACTACCAAATGCACAAGCGCATTACAGGATAGGCTGAAGTAATGGCGAGACGACAATCTGACAAATTCTCAAGACCAGTGACATACAACCACCCCTCGGAACCGACAGCAAAATTAAGTGCAGACTCGGTTACAGGGGATGATGGCTCAGAAGCGATAGCGCCACCGATAGTCGAAACTAAAAGAAGTTTTTGGCAGTGGCAGCTCATCTGGCTGACTGTCCTGGTGGGCTTTGGAGTAACGGGTGTAGCTGCATTTCTGTGGTTGCTGACGATGCCACCGCCTCCCAATTGCCAGCAACTTTCGCCACTAGCAGCCGACGGAGAGCGGCTTTATTGCGCTCAGCAAGCGGCTAAGTCTGGGAAACTAGAACAGCTAGAATCCGCGATCGTCCTGGTGCAGGCTTGGCCAAAAGAACACCCACTCTACTCCCAGGGCCAACATTTGGTAGGGGAGTGGTCCAAGGCAATTTTGGGATTTGCCAAAGCCAGAATCGAGGCGGGGGACTTGAAAGGTGCAATGGACATTGTGGGAAAAATTCCCAAAACGAGTCCGTCTTACCCGGAGGTACAGGAGGCTGTTACCGCTTGGGAAAAAAATTGGCAGGAAGGTCAAAAGCTTTACGATACTGCTCAAGCAGCTTTGAAAGTTGACGATTTAAGAAAAGCCTGGGATTACGCTCAAGCTCTGTTTAAACTGGACAATATTTTCTGGAGTCAGAAACGCTACAACGAGTTAGTCCAGCAGATAGCTGTGGAAAGAAACGGCTGGCAGCGCTTGTCCGAGGCGAAGGAGTTGGCCAAGGATGAAACTCCGCAGAAGTTTGCAGAGGCGATCGTCTTGGCTAGAAAAATAGACTCGAAACTGTTTGCGCGCGCCAAAGCAGAGGAGGAAATTGCAGGGTGGAGCAAGATTTTGCTGGCAATGGCGAATAAACGCTTGCAGGCGAAGGATTTGAACGGGACGATCGAGGCGGCTTCTGTGGTGCCACCGGATTCACCTCTGTTTGCCGAAGCCCAAGATTTGATGCAGTTCGGTAGGGCTGTGGCGGTGACTTGGAATCAGTCGATTACTACGCCTCTGGGGGAACATATTTTTAGCTTGCTAGAAGGTCAAGGTGCTGCTAGTAAGATTGCTCCAGGCCGTCCTCTATACCAGAAGGCTCAAGGTCAAATAGAGAGTTTGCAAGTGCAGTTTCAAGATTTGGTGCGGCTGCAAATGGCGAATTCGATCGCCAGTATTGGTCTACCTGGAGCCTTGGAAATCGCGATCGACCAAGCGCAAACCATTGGGCCGAAGCAGCCCCGACGAGTACACGCTCAAACTTTGGTGGCTGCGTGGCGCAAGGACATTCAGCGGATAGAGGACAAGTCTTTTGTGATGCTGGCGAAGCAGTTGGCTGCGCCGGGAACTGTTGAAGGACTAAAGGGTGCGATCGCTCAGGTAACTCTGATCGCTCAAAACCGCCCCCGCAGGCTAGAAGCCCAAACTCTCCTGGCGAGCTGGACTAAACGCATAGAAATTGTGGAAGATCAGCCGTTTTTGGACGGGGCGCTGGCTCTGGCAAAGCAAGGAAAGCTAAGCGAGGCTATTGATAAGGCTTCCCAAATCAAGAGCGGTAGAAGTTTATATGCTAAAGCTCAGGATAATGTCTATCAATGGGTCAGCGACTTGCAAGTGGCTCAAGATCGACCAATTTTGGATCGAGCTGCTGAGTTGGCGTCTCAAGGCAGGTTGGGAGCGGCGATCGATATGGCATCCCAGGTCAGTTACGGTAGAGCTCTGCATTCGGAGGCTGCTAGCGCGATCGGACGCTGGAGTGCGGAACTGAGTGCCAGAAGCGCACCGGTACCTGCGGAACGTCCTCGCCAAGCTGAGCCGGCTTCTGTGGAAGAGTATGCGCCGGCTCCGCGACAGCAGGAATACGCTCCACCTCCTGTGCGGGAGGAATATGCGCCACCTCCTGAACCTGCTCCGGCTCCTGAACCTTATTACCCGCCGGCTCGGCAGCAAGCACCGCAGCCGGAGCCTGAGCCTTACTATCCGCCCGCGCGACAAGCGGAGCCTTATTATCCGCCCGCGCGACAGGAGGAGCCTTACTATCCGCCAGCCAGACAAGCAGAGCCTTACTATCCGCCCGCGCGACAGGAGGCTCCGGCTCCCGCTCCTGAACCTGCTCCTCCTCCGGCTCCCGAACCCGCGCCTCCACCTCCGATCCCGGATTCGGCTGGTCCTCCAGACCGTAATTTAATTCCAGAGTAATGGGGCTGAAGGTCGATCGCTCCCTGGCCATTGCTCTAGGGGTGATAGCTCAACAAGTGCTCTGTCGGTATGTTCTTCTATTCTCTTGCTGTCTTTTACTGTTTGCTGTTTGATGACTAATTTTCAATTGTTGTCGATCGGTAATGACCCCATTTTCCGCCTGGGATTGCGAATTGCTTGCCAGGATTATCCTGATTTGCAAATTTTTGCGGAGGTTTCAACGCCGGCAGAGGCTTTGTTGCTTTTAGAGGAGCGATCGATCGCGAATGGAGAAGCGAAGCCACCAGATTTGGTAATATTTGATTTTGATACGCCACGGGTGCGATCGGGCGAAGTGGGCCAAGTGGGCGAAATGTCGGCGATCGCATTTTGTCGCCAGTTAGCAAGTTTCTACCCCGAATTGCCCCTGTTGCTCCTGGGTGGGTCACTGACGGCAGAGTCGCGAGCAATTCTGGAGGAAGCAGGTGTCAATGGCTATTGTCCTAAAGGTAGAGATATTGCGCTGACAATGGCCGTGATTCGCTTGGTGGCATCGGGTGAAAGTTATTGGCCAGAAGATGTGGCAGTGAGCTGGGAAATTCCACTGAATTTAGGGGGAGTTCAATCAACAGAAAACTCTGCCACAGATGTGGAACAAATAGTAGATGCTCCGACAGTTACTACGCCAATACACCAAAAAATATTGGCTGATATTTGCCTGTCTGGGCTGCGGCAAATAGACGCAACTTTGGCAGTAGTAAAAGCTGAATTACAAGGGACAAAAGCTACTGGGAACGATGATTTTGGCTCTATTTTGGATAGTTTGTTGCTGAGCGGACATCACCGAGAATTGCTGGCTGCTCGCTGGGTGGTGAGTCAGTTATTGCCAACACCAAGAAGAAGGGAGAGGGAAGAAAGCCAGGGGATTCAGGGTAAGCAGAGGGGAGGGGGAAGAGGGAATAATCTATTAATTAATTCGGAATTAGTAGTTAAGAATACAGATTTTTTGGTCAATGATTCGACAAAGGGAGGTGATTGGCAAGGTAGTTTATTTGACTCGGTGGCTGCTAAGTTGCAGTTTGATGTGGTGAATTTGAGTGGCGTGCCTTTGGAAATAGATGTTTTGCGATCGACCAAAAAGCTGGAGTTGATTAATTGCATCCTGGGACAATTGAAGCAAGTGCTCGAAGAATTACGTTTTTCTCAGGTGCAGCCAACTCAATTGGCAGAAAAAATGCCTGCTATTTTGCGAAATTTGTGGCAAGATACCGTCATCAATTTTTTTGGCAGATACTATACTCTGCAAGTCAGGGAAAATGCAAGTTTAGATGAAGTTGAAACAGATTTAAAAGTCTCCAATAGTTTAGCTGAAAGTGGGGAATTTTTCGGAAAAATAAATGGGGTAGAAGTTGTCCCAGTGCTACTTTCTGACCGGGAGGAAGTTGGGGCAGAAATTATTGACAAAATACCGCTTACCGTTGATTTTTTTGCACATTTGCTATTTGAAAATCCCTTGATTGTTGATAATAATTCTTGTCTGGCTGGGAGTCCAGAAGCAATGCAGCGGGCTGAGTATTTGTTGGAAAATTTGGTAATTCAAGTTGCTAGTGGAGTGGTGCAGCCTCTGCTAAACAATTTTGGGAATGTTGAGGAAGTTAAGCAAAAATTTTATGATGGGAAGTTAATTTCGACACGAGAGATTGAGCGGTTTCGGAATAATTTATCTTGGAAGTATCGTTGGGAAAGTTATTTTGTGGAACCGAAAGCCATTTTTGAGAGTAGGTTTTGGCTGTTTGTGTTGAGGGATTCGGGAATTCATAGGGTTTGTATTTATGCTCCCAGAAATGTGGAGTTAGCGCGGCTTTCTGGATGGCGATTGGCGTTGACTTTGGTGCTGGAAACGAGGGATGCGATCGCGCCTAGGCTTCGGGCCGTTGTTTCGCTGTTTGGTGTGGGTGTTGTTTATGTTTTGACTGAGGTAGTTGGGCGGGGAATTGGGTTGGTGGGGCGGGGATTTATTCAGGGGATTGGGAATTCTTTGCAGGATAGTAAGTTTGGCAAAAATGGGTAGTGGACGCGGAGGGTAGGCAAAAAAAGGCACTACCCCTACAAAACGATGATTTTTCCGAGAATGAAACAGCCCTGCTACCTTGGGGGGGTGACAAGGGAGTGAGATCAAATCCTCTCTTCATCGTCCAGTATTAAACTCTCTCTTCTCTTCCTTCGCGTCCTTTGCGCCTTCGCGGTTAAATCATTCCGATACAACCGGACTTGATATGAGAAAGCAGGCTGCTTGTGATGGCAAGAAAAACCGCGGATTAACGCAAAGAAGATAAGACAGTCCTGGACACACGGGGGGTCAAAAACCCGGTTTCTGCGTCAATATCTCAGGCGATAGAGCGATGATTGTTCAAAGAAACCAGGTTTTTTGCGTAGGTTCTGTAAGATTTATCTGCGTTAATCTGCGGTTAAAAAAAACCGTTCCTAAAGGAAAGTGAAATAAGGTCGATCGAGATTTATCCGTGAGGGAATTAGTTGGTCTCAATTGTGGCGCTCAACATGATAGAGATGGCAATGCTGCCAAAAATATAGAAAAAGTCGGGGTAGGGCATACCCACGACTCTAAATGGACGGGGAGGGAGTGTAAGACCTCGGTAGAGGCTGTTTCCGTTGAGCCGTCAACCCAAGTAGAAGTAGTTCAGTTAACCCTGTTCGCTTGCTAGGAATCACCGTGGCTTTAGCCCGGTGAGGATGTCAACATATTCCAATTGCGTAAGTCCTGTCTTAGATAGGTTTTCCTGATTTATATTTAATAACTCCTTGGGGTTGATTGAGTAACTTTAACTGTTCAAACCAGACTAAACTAATCCCTCCACCGAGTAGACAAATAGCAAGATCGATCGGATGCAGAAAAGAGAAGCTAAACAAATTACGCAAGAAGGGAAAGTAAAGCACGATCGCCATAAAAAAAAGTCCCCCACCCATCACCCACCAAAGGGCAGCATTGGAGGTTTTCAGTATTTTAAAACTGAGGGGCGAGGTTGAACTTGCGCTCAAAATTAGTCCTAAATTTGCCAAAATTAATGCTGTAAAGGTTAACGCACGGGCATTAAGTTCGCCTTCTCCTAGATATAGCGATATAGTATAGATTGCGAGAACAATTACTAAGATTCCGCCGCCTTGTAGCACCGCCAAGCCCACAGTTTTCCTGCCAAATAAGGGTTCTTTGGAGTTGCGGGGAGGACGCTTCATTACTGTTGGTTCTGCGGGTTCGGCTTCTAAAACGATCGAGCAAGCTGGATCGATAATCAAATGTAGAAATGCAACGTGAACGGGAAGTAATACTAACGGCAACTTAAACAAAACTGGAATTAAAGACATCCCTGCAATGGGAATGTGAATTGCTAGAAGATATGCCATTGCTGTGCGGAGATTATCAAAAATTCGCCGTCCAAGTTTGACCGCTTGCACGATGGATGAAAAATCATCATCTAATAACACTAATGCTGCCGATTCACGGGCAACATCTGTGCCTCTCATCCCCATTGCAATCCCAATTTGGGCAGATTTTAAGGCAGGGGCATCATTCACACCATCCCCTGTCATAGCAACGACTTCACCCTTGGATTTCAAAGCATTAACTATCCGCAATTTTTGTTCGGGAACGGCTCTTGCAAAGATATTTGTACTTTGAATGCGCTGCTGAAGTTCATCGTCACTCATGCGATCTAATTCCGCTCCAGTTACGATGGCTCCCATTTGCATTAATCCAACTTGACGAGCAATGGTTTGAGCAGTTTCTGGATAATCACCCGTGATCATCACGACTCGAATACCAGCGGTATAACATTCTTTAATTGCCGCCGCAACGGTTGGACGCACTGGATCGGACAGTCCAACTAATCCTAAAAATTGAAAAGGAAAGTCATGTTGTTTATCGGGTAAACGATCGGGACTGAGCGACGGATGAGGAGGCAAAAATGGCGGTGGCGCATCAATAAGAGAGGCTTTAGCAACACCTAATACCCGCAATCCTTGCTCTGCCATTTTCTTGATTTGTGCGGCTAGAATTTGCTGCTGTTCGGGTGTGAAATGACAGAGATCCGCGATCGCTTCCGGCGCTCCTTTGGCGGCAATTTCATACTGCTTGCTATCTGCTGATTGCCAAACGTGAGACATTGCTAATAGATCCGGTGAGAGCGGATATTCTCGTAATAGTTTCCAATCGTTATGCAAATGTTCGGTATTTGCAAGAGCGCGATCGCCTAATTGCTTAAATGCTTTTTCCATCGGATCGAACGGATCTCTTTGGCTTGCCAGAATGGAAAATTCTACTAATTCATGCACCGATTCGGGGAGCGGTTCTTTTGAATGTAATTCCAAATTATATGGCTGAGAGTTTTCTGACTGGTTATATGCAAATAGTTGTTGCACAGCCATAATATTCTGAGTCAGCGTCCCGGTTTTATCCACACACAAAACCGTTGCAGAACCTAATGTTTCAACGGCTGAGGTGCGACGAGCTAAGACATGATTTTGAGAAATTCGCCAAGCTCCTAATGCTAAGAAGATTGTCACAACAACTGGAAATTCGTTCGGCAAAATTGCCATTGCTAATGTAATTCCCGCCAGAAATCCTTTGAGCCAATCTCCTCGCGTGAGTCCATAAATTACTACAATCGCGACACATAATAATAAAGCTATGCCAAACAAACGACTCACTAACCGATTCATTTCTTGTTGCAAAGGTGTCGGTTCTGGCTTCACTTTTTGTAAGGCTTTGCCAATCTTGCCCATCTCTGTTTTAGGGCCGATCGCTTGCACTTTAGCTATTCCTTGTCCCTGCACAACCAAGGTTCCAGAAAACACAAATGGTAACTCATCTCCCCCCGGACGAGCCATCTCTACGTTACCCACCGCCGCAACTTTACGAACTGGTAAAGATTCCCCGGTTAATAATGATTCATCGGTGGAGAAATTGGAGCAAGAAATCACGATCGCATCCGCAGGAACGCGATCGCCTTCTGCTAGAATTAAGATATCTTCCCGAACGACTTCTCGCCCCGCAATCCGTTTTTGCTCTCCATCTCGAATCACCAAGGCGCGAGGACTGGAAAGATCGCGCAAGGCTTCTAGGGCGTGTTCGGTTTTGCCTTCTTGGTAAAGGCTAATTGCGGTGATAAAAAAGACGAATCCTAACAAAATTAGGGCTTCTTGTAGGTCGCCTAAAACCCAATAAATGACACCACCGCCGACTAGCAACAGAAAGATTGGATCTTGAATGATATCCCAAGCGATCGAGAAAAGATTGCGCGATTGTGCTGAGGGAAGTTCATTGTAGCCTTCGTCTTTGAGTCTGGCGATCGCATCTTGTTCAGATAAGCCAGTTACGGTATTGATATCAACTGGTGAAACCATAATCTTTTTTTGCTAGGTAAATCTTTTTGCTGCCGATCGCTACTTGGTAAAGTGCTGTCGAATCTTCGCCAAAATCTGAGAATCAGTCATTTTGTCAACTGTTTCAATACCTACAATCCGGCCACCGAGTTTATTTCTTTCAAGACGTTCTTTTAGTTCATTTTTTGCCTCACCCGGCCCAAATATCAGAATAGACTCTGCATCACGAATATACGCAATGACCTCATCGTAGTAAATATTGAGTTCTCCTGTAAGAGTTCTCTGGCGGCTATTATCAGCGGGAATCTGACGTGATTCATAAGTGCCCTTAAGAGGTGAATCACCAGAACGTCGAGGCTGTTTTTCGACCTCAGATATTATCTCTTTTATCTCTTCTCCTTTCTCTGTAATCGTCACGACAGTAGCTTTCCTATGGTCAATCCACAGCCCTACTTTTGTTTTCATTTATATCTCCTTTGTTAACGAGTTCCACCTAATGTGTATGTACTATGCAAAATTAATTTCGCATTTTTAAATTCTGTATTTTTGATTTGATTAGGCACAGAAGTCAATGAAATGTGGCGATCGTTATTGCCACTGCAATTTAGTTTATCGTTAGCCTACCATTTAAAATTGTTTGACATCTTTCTACCTTACCCTTTAAAATTGGTTAAGGCATTGTTCTTAAGGAATAGTTTTTATGAAATCAGGGTTATATTTAATTTGCTAGTATTATCGCAAAGACTTTATGACAACTCCCTTATTGTCGAGCGCTGCTACGGCTATTACATAGCGATTGTTTTCGTAATTGCCTGAGTTGGCATTTCTCCCCCGTTTTGCCACTGTTTGCAGATTTGGGTATGGGTTCTGGTCATCGCGTTCGTTTCCCGCAGACCAAGTAAATACTGTACCTAACCCCCACGGCCCTTAGTGACAGAGTTTATAACTCCTGAAATGTTCTCTTGCTGAAAGTGCTTGGTGCCAGCCCAGCTATTGTTGGAAACGTCTAATTTTTCTTGCTCCTGTAAACTCGAATCACTGTTTTCGTTGTAGTAACTTGCGATCGGTTCTATAAACCTATATAATTAATTCGCGTTAATCTGCCTGCATCGGCGGTTAAATATTAGTTATATTTTGTCCAATCGATGGATTTTGTTGTTAAAGTCTGGTAACAGCTAAAAATTTCAGGTAATAAACCCTATTTATGCGGTATATTCCTATCCCTAAACAATTTAGGGAGTCTTCCAGGGTCATCGAATCTCAACTTTTTTTACGCCCGAAACGCCTAGCCATTTTTGAAGCTTGTCTGATCGGTTTAATTTCAGGATTGGCTGGCGTTTTACTCAAATTAGGAGTCGGATGGCTCGGCAGTTGGCGAGTTGCTACATCAACACTAATTCCCGCAGTAATTTTACTTCCGGCTGTCGGTTTATTGGGCGGGTTGCTGACAGGTTTTTTGGTGGAACGTTGGGCTCCTGAAACTGCGGGTAGCGGCATTCCCCACGTCAAAGCTGCTCTTTCTGGTGTCAATCTTTCTTTGAATTTACGAGTAGCCGTTGCTAAACTTATCACCACTATTTTAGCAGTTGGTTCTGGTTTAACCCTGGGCAGACAAGGCCCTACTGTCCAAATTGGAGCGTCTTTGGCAGACTGGATTGGTCACTTAATGCCAACTTCTCCAGACTACCGCCGACAATTGATTGCTTGTGGCGCTGCGGCGGGATTAGCTGCGGGTTTTAATGCTCCCATTGCAGGGGTTTTGTTTGTCGTTGAAGAACTACTGCACGATGTTTCAGGACTGACTTTAGGTACTGCAATTATTGCTTCTTTCATCGGTGCGGTTGTCTCACAAATTTTGGGCGGTGATAGTTTAAATCTCAATTTACGAGAGTATCAAACCAGTTTTTCGGCTGGGGAAATTCCGTTTTATGTACTGTTAGGAGTTTTAGCAGGCTTCCTGGGAGCTTTGTTCAGTAAAGGAATTCTGGCGGGATTGCAATTTAATAGAAAAACTCTCAAACTTGCCTTGCCTTTTAGAATAGCTTTAGCGGGATTGATTTGTGGCTTAGTAATAGCATTACTACCAGAAAACTTTCGTAATAATACTGGATTGCGCGAATTTTTACTAACAGGAGAAGCTAGCGGTGTCACAAGTTTAATTGCTTTTATTGCTCACTTTTTTTTGACTATTATCTCTGCTGCTTCAGGAGCACCGGGAGGATTGTTTGCACCTTCCCTAGTTCTGGGTTCTGCCCTAGGTCATATGGTGGGGATATTACAGGCAGATTGGCTTGGTGTTGGTTTGCCCGTCACTTACGCTTTGGCGGGAATGGGAGCTTTTTTTTGTGCGGTTTCTAGGGCTCCGATTACGGCGGTAGTTATTGTGTTTGAAATTACGGCGGATTTCAAGTTGGTGCTACCTTTGATGATTTGTTCTGTAGTGGCTTATTTAGTTGCGGAAAAGGTGGACAGTGGCTCTTTGTACGATCGCCTTTTGGAGTTGAAAGGCATTCAACTGACCAAAGATAAACCAGCCGTTGATGCTTTGAGCGATTTGTACGCAGCTAACGTCATGCAGCGCCAAGTTGAAACTCTTTCGAGTCTACTGACTTTTGATGAAGTGATGCAGGCTTTTTCGCGATCGACTCACCGAGGTTTTCCAGTAGTGGAATCTGGAAAATTAGTGGGAATTGTCAGTCAATCAGATTTAGCTAATGCCAAAAAACGTAATTATTTGGGCAATGCACTGCTCAAAGAATTTATGACTCCCCAGCCAATAACTGTGAAAGCAAACGATACTTTAAGCGAAGTTTTACACAGGCTTAGCAAGTACAATCTCAGTCGCTTACCCGTCACAGAAGGACGACATTTAATAGGGATTATTACTCGGAGTGATATTATTCGAGTTGAGTCCAATAGATTGAGCGGAGAAACAAACCAGGGGGCAAGTCCAGAACCTTCTTATGTTGTATATCAAACCAGAGCGCCCCAGGTAGGAAACGGCCGCTTGTTAGTACCGCTCTCGAATCCCTACACAGCACCAGCTTTGCTACGGCTGGCGGCGACAATTGCGCGCGATCGCAACTACGAACTAGAATGCGTGCAAATCATGCTAGTACCCCGCAACAGTTCTCCTTCAGAAACCGCAGTGCGGACAACAAAAGGCCGACGCCTGCTGCAACAAGCCGAGCGCATCGCCCGCCATTGGGATGTTCCACTACACACCCAAATACGGGTATCTCACGACGTTGCTTATGCGATTTTAGAGATAATTAGGGAGCGACATATCGATCTGATTTTGATGGGCTGGCAAGGCGAAAAATCGACCAAGGGACGCATTTTTGGCGATGTTGTAGATACCGTGATTCGGCAAGCTGGTTGCGAAGTAGTTTTAGTAAAATGGAGCGAAAAGTTATTACAAAAAGGCAACAAAGGAGACTGGGGAGACAAGATGGGAATCCCCAAAAAAGCATTGAGTCAAGAATCTGTGGATTTAACCAATATAAACATGGTAGAAAATTCCCCATCTCAAATCACACATCCTGAATCGGAAACTGAAGAAATTTCTGCGCCACATTCCCAGCTTCAAACCGAGGAATTGGGATTACACACGCTGATGGGATTGCAGCGCTGGCTGGTGCCAATTCGTGGTGGTTACAAGCAAGCGACGGCTTTGCGACTGTTACCTGCTTTTGTAGCGGCGAGTCAAGTACCAGAGATTAGATTATGTCAGGTGCACCAGCCTTCTGTCGCATCACCGAATCGCCATGAATTGGACCAAGCGGCGGAGTTTCTGAAGCGCCAGGTGGGCTGTCAGGTAATTTCAACTTCGGTTTGCGCTAAGTCGGTGTCTGATGCTTTAATTGATTTAGCTCAAAATGACCAGTGTGATGCGATCGTCTTGGGAGCTAGCCGTGAAGGACTGCTTAAACAGGTGATGCACGGGAATATCCCGGAGGCTGTGGCGCGCGGGTGTGAGTGTACAATCATTTTAGTGCGATCGGCAAATTAGTTATTAGTCATTAGTCATTAGTCATTAGTCATTAGTTATTAGTTGGTGATAATAACCAATTTATTAGTTATTAGTCTGGTTCCCAGGATGCTTCTGGGAACACATATCTAGAGGCTCTGCCTCCCTTGGATAATTCCTGGTAACGAGTAAACTCAAAACTCAAAAATATTAAAAATGGTTCATTTTAACATCGGATTTCAACACTTCAACTCCTTCACAGATATCACACTCTCCTTAGCTAAAGCCTTAGACAAAATGGGGATTCCTATTTCCGTCGAAGACTCAGAAGTTACACCTCGTATGCAGCGCATTTGCACGGCAGAAGAAAACAGTCTAATCGCCAAGTGGATGAGCAACCATCCATCGGATTTGTTTCAAATAAAATGGTCTCATTACTGGAAACCCTATTTTTTAAAAGAACTCAATGGTCATCTGAATTTAGAGTTTTTTGCCATCAACTATGAATTCGCCACCAACCATGATGAATTCGATTATTGGATGTACGATGCTGTCCACACTTCATCTCACAAACTTGCTGTCAGCGAGTATTCTAAAAATGTTTTAATCCAAGCAGGATGTCCCGCCAATAACATCTCCGTCCTTCCTTTGGGATTCAATCCTTTAATCTCCGAACTTTATGCAAAAAAATCTCCCAAAAACCCACCCTATGTAACGTCTATTCTGCACATGACCAATTCTTTTGATTTCTCTAGATTTGGTACAGACATTGCCATTGAAGCTTTTTGTAAAGAATTTCAACATGAATCTAATGTTGAATTAATTATCAAAGACGGTGGCAAAAATCCTGACGTTATAGTAGAAATAATTATGGATTTTCAACAGAGATTTGGTAGGTTTAAACCAAAAGTTGAAATAATACCTAAGTTTTTTGACAAACAAGAACTAGCGAATTTATACTTATCCGCCGATGCTTTTTTAGCTCCCTTTCGTGGCGAGGGTTTTGCCATCAAGATTTTGGATGCTTTTGCCGCAGGTTTGCCCGTGGCGATGCCTCTTTACGGTGGTCCGACCGAGTATGCTAATGTTGATAACTGTTATCCGATTTCTTACGATCTAATTCCGGTAGGATTGTGTTATGATACTCATCATCTGAAAATTAGCAATTCTCCTCATTGGGCGGAACCAAATCTTCAGTCGGTTCGAGAGCAATTACGGAACATTGTTGCAGATTCCCGACGTTTTCATGTGGCTAAAAAAGCCAGAGAGACGGCGGATTTATTTACTTGGGAAGCGACGGCTAGAAAGTTGCTAAGATTAATGAGACAGTTGTTTTAGGAAGGAAAATTATGGCCCTGGAAAGTAAAAGATTTAGAGGAATGTTTGCACCGGGAGAAATTGTACAATTAAAACAGCCTTGTTTTACTCCTGGACGATTGTTTGAACCGGGTAAATATCAGGTTTCTGAATTGCCGGATGTCGCTTTTGATATGGGTTTGGTAGACCATTTACCCTCGGTGAGAGGTAATAGTTCGCAATCTGTAGATGTTGAAAAACCACAATAACGAGAATATAACCTTATGGTGGTAGAAGAATTGCCTTGGGAGCATCCCGATTTTGCATAGGCGAAGCATGACCGCAGACAATTTATTAGCGATAACCAGAGATTTACAGCGGTCATGCTTCGCCCCTACGAATATATTTGCAAAACACAGATGCACCCATTGCTTTTCCCTTCTTCTTTTTTTTTATTCAACTATCTTGATCTATTTGTGCAATTAATTCATTCAAAACTTTACTAGCTTTGTCATTTTCAATTTGACAAGTTCCGGCATTCATGTGTCCACCACCACCATATCTTAACATTAAATGTCCAATATTTACCTGAGAAGTTTTGTTAAAAATGGATTTCCCAACGGCGAAAACAGTATTTTGTTGCTTCAGTCCCCAAAGTGCGTGAATTGATATATTGCATTGGGGGAACAAAGCGTAAATTACAAAGCGATTTCCTGCATAAATAATCTCTTCGTTTCGCAAATCTAAAACAACTAGATTGTCATAAACTTTGGCACAACGCTGTAGTTGTTGTTTGAATTTTTCTTCGTGATCGAAGTAGAGTTCTACTCTTTCTTTGACATCAGGAAGTTCCAATATTTCTTCGATTTTGTGGTTTTTGCAGTAATCAATTAATTCCATCATTAACTGATAGTTGGAAACAGTAAATTCCTTAAATCTGCCTAATCCTGTTCTGGCATCCATAATGAAGTTGAGCAATACCCATTTTTCTGGATGTAAAACTTCGGATTCGGAAAATTGAGCGGAGTCGGATTTGTCAACAGCTTCCATCATTGCTTCGGAAATGTCGGGAAACTTGGCTGGACCTCCATAGTATTTGTATAGTACCCTGGCTGCGGATGCTGCATAGGGGTCGATGATATGGTTTTTTTGGATTTTTTCGTGTCTGAGAGTTTCGCTGAAATGGTGGTCGAAAACTAGATGAGCACCTTCAACATAGGGTAAATTTGTGGTAATATCGTTGTTGGTTATTTCGATTTTTCCATCCTGCATATCTTTAGGATGCACGAATTTAATTTCTTCGATAATATCGAGTTCTTTGAGTAAAACGGCACAGACAAGACCGTCAAAATCGCTGCGGGTGACTAATCTGTATTTTTGAGTGTCTGACATATGCTTTTGAGAAATTGAGGAACTGATTATCACACAATATAACTTATTACTCGATCGCTTTCCACTATGAACGCTGACCCTTATGCTTGGATAGAGAAGGATTTAGACACTATTCACCGCGCCAATTGGTATCGATCGCCACAATCGATCGAAAGTTGTCCAGGCCCTAGGGTAAAATTAGCCGGGGACTGGCTAATTAACTTTGCTAGCAACGATTATCTGGGACTTGCGGGGGATGATAGGTTGATTCAAGCGGCGATGGCTGCAACTAAGGAATTTGGTACGGGTACGACTGGTTCGAGGCTAGTGGGCGGGCACCGCGATTTGCACCGACAGCTAGAACAGAGTATTGCTAATTTAAAACAAACTGAGGATGCTTTAGTCTTTAGTTCGGGATATTTGGCGAATTTAGGGGCGATCGCCTCGATCGTCGGTAAACGGGATTTGATATTATCTGACAAGTACAACCATTCCAGCCTGAAAAATGGAGCAACACTCAGCCAAGCTCAGACTCTAGAATACGATCGCTGCAATGTTGAGGATTTGAGAGCTCTGCTTACTGAACATCGCGATCGATACCGCAAGTGTTTGATTGTTACCGATAGCGTCTTCAGTATGGATGGAGACTTGTGCCCGTTACCGCAGTTATTAGCGGTGGCCAAACAATTTAACTGTATGGTATTAGTAGACGAAGCTCACGCTACAGGAGTTTTGGGCGCTAGGGGCGCTGGTTGTGTCGAACATTTCGGGTGTACCGGAGAAACCTTGATTCAAGTGGGTACACTCAGCAAAGCTTTGGGAAGTTTGGGTGGCTATGTTGCAGGGGATGCTGCTGTGATTGATTTTCTGCGCAATCGAGCTCCCACTTGGATTTATACTACCGGATTGACACCAGCCGACACGGCTGCTGCTTTGGAAGCTGTGAAGATTGTACAGCAAGAACCCGATCGACGACGGAAGCTACAGCAAAATATCCAAAATTTCCGAGATGAGGCGATCGCCAATTACCAGTTACCGATTACCAATTCACTCTCGCCCATTTTCAGTTTTCCCTTAAAGGATGCAGCCACAGCTTTAACCGCTAGTAGCAAACTGAAGGAGATGGGTATTTTTGCCCCCGCCATTCGCCCTCCGACTGTGAGTGTCAGTCGAATTCGGATTTCGCTGATGGCAACTCATGAGTTGGCACACCTTCAGCATTTGGCAAAGGCTTTGGCACAAATTTAAGGGAGAGGGGACAGACGGGGAGGGTAGGCACTCTTGGCGCTACCCCTACAAAACCCTGGTTTTTCTGAGAATCAAACAGCCCTGGGGGAGAGTGGGCTACCGATGCCCGATGTCCTCTGGTTTTTGATTGTCAAGATTTGGCTATTGACTTTCGCAGTCTAGTATACACTATTTTGGTCGCTGGGTCAATATTTATAAAGTTTTTGTAAATTTAGATACTTTTTGCAATTTCGCGCTATATTAAAGGAGTAGCAGGTTACACCAAATTTAATATAAGGAACGTCCACCATGAACACAAATCGCCAAAACGTCAAAAAAATTGCTGAAACCCACCGAGCTAATATTCAGAAGCAACTGATGCACCGCATCGAAGTAGCGAAAGCCAGTGGCAATCAAGATTTGGTTCGGGTGCTGGAAGAAGAAATGAGACAGCTTTAAATCAGCGAACACAACAATTTGTTTTCTAGAATTTGTCTGTGCAGGTCAAGTGATTGTGTGAGAAATGCAGAGTTCTTGCCATCAATACCTGTGAAAGTTCACTCCTCTGTTATTCCGTAGAAAAAAACCCCGGTTGCTTGAAGCAACCGGGGTTTTTTATTAGTCAATCAGGATTAAGTAGAAGCAAGAAGTCATATCAATTCCGGTTGTATCCCACATTTTTCATCTGGGATGCTTTCTGCATGGGCTGCTGAATCCTGATTTGAGCGTTCATCGCGATCGCCAGTTTACACTATTTTTGGTGATGATTGGTTACCCAAGAGCGATCGCAATTAACGCATTTTGGTCATCAATCAGGTTACGGATACGTAATAAACTTGGTTTTTTACCGTTAGCGCAGCCCTCGCAGAGGATCGCAATTTTAACTGGTATCAGATTTAACTCATACCCTCACGTCTCTTGTCAGGAATTTTTAACACTCGTGATGGGAGCGCGACCGAAATTATTGAGTATTTTTACTCACGCTTTGTCTCGGATGATTCACTTTTGCCCCCTCACTCCGTGTATGTGCCAGTTGGGGGTGCGGAATGTGGGCTAGAAGATTAGCTAGGTCAAATTTATCTTTACAATGTTTTAAGAATTAGATATAGACAAACATATATCTAAAGGAATACTCTAGTAGCAGACTAGGGCTATCTAAAGAGGTAGTATTAAGCGAAAAATCGCATTAATATGCGAACACAACCGGTAAATCAGTTGAAATTGCAGAGGGTGTAATGGATTTTGCTTGGAACAGTCAACAAATTGAATTTAAAAAAAAGGTGATTCAATTTGCCCAACAGTCATTGATCTCCGACCTGATTAAACAGGACAAAGAGGAAATCTTTAATCATGATGCGTGGAAAAAGTGCTGTGAGTTTGGTGTTCATGGATGGCCTATCCCTGCACGTTATGGCGGACAGGAACTAGATATTCTCACTACCGCCTATGCTTTGCAAGGATTAGGATACGGTTGCAAGGATAACGGACTGATATTTGCTATGAGTGCCCATATCTGGGCTTGCGAAATGCCCCTGCTGACCTTCGGGACGGAAGAACAAAAGGAAAAATATTTGCCCTTGCTTTGTCGGGAAGGGTGGATTGCGTCCCACGCAGCTACCGAACCACAAGCGGGGTCTGATATCTATAGTCTCAAGACAACGGCTCAAAAAGATGGAGATAAATACATTCTCAACGGATACAAACACTATGTAACCAATGGAACCATTGCAGACCTTTTCATCATTTTTGCTACTGTAGACCCAGCTCTTGGGAAAGAGGGTTTGACGACTTTTATTATCGAAAAAGATACACCTGGTCTCATCCTTTCAGAGCCTATATCTAAAATGGGAATGCGTACAGCAGAAGTACCAGAACTCAGGTTAGAAAATTGTGAGGTACCTGCCGCTAATCGCTTAGGTGAAGAAGGGACAGGGCTAGCCATATTCAATCATAGCATGGAGTGGGAGCGGGGATTTATTCTAGCCTCTGCTGTGGGAACAATAGAACGATTGTTGGAGCAGTCTATTCGTTACGCTAGAAGCCACAAGCAATTTGGTCAAGCGATTGGAAAATTTCAATTAGTTGCCAACAAGTTGGTGGAGATGAAACTGCGGTTGGAGAATGCCAAGTCATACTTATATAAAGTTGCTTGGATGAAACAAAATAAGCAAATGGCTCTGATGGAAGCCTCCATGGCTAACTTGTACATTAGCGAAGCTTGGGTTCAGTGTTGTATGGAAGCAATCGAGGTTCACGGTGGCTATGGTTATTTAACAAATACAGAGTTAGAGCGAGAGCTGCGAGATGCTATTGGCAGTAAATTTTACTCTGGTACCTCTGAAATTCAACGAGTCGTCATTGCTAAATTCTTGGGATTGTAAAGCAAGGTCATCATGCCATATCTACTGCAACATCTGTTAACAAGTAGCGCTCGAACCCATAGCGATCGCGTTGCTGTACAGCAGCAAGAACACACGATCACGTATCGTCAGTTGGACGAGAAAAGTAACCAACTGGCACATACCTTGATAGATGCAGGTATAGAACGGAGAGACCGAGTTGGCATTTACCTCGATAAGTCAATTGAAGCTGTTATTGCTATCTTTGGCATATTAAAAGCCGGTGCCACCTATGTACCTCTAGACCCTTACGCTCCAATAAAGCGGATTACCTTTATCATTAACAACTGTCAGATCAAGTTCCTGATTTCGACACAGCAAAGAATAGATGCTTTAGGAACCAACTCCCTAGAAGAGTTGCAGAGTCTCAACAGTGTGATTCTGACAGATGAAGACGATCGAGCAACGCAGTGGTTGGGAAAAATTGTCAGATGGTCAGAGGTTTTACAAGCTTCTTACAGTCCACCCCCAGAACCAAATCTGACTGAAAACGATTTGGCTTATATCCTTTATACATCTGGCTCGACAGGAACTCCGAAAGGGGTGATGATTAGCCACCGAGCGTCTCTTACCTTTGTGAATTGGGCCTATGACACATTTCAGGTAACAGCAGAAGACCGTGTTTCCAATCATGCGCCGTTTCATTTCGATCTTTCCATCTTTGATATCTTTACAACTATCAAAGCTGGGGGCACGACAATTTTACTCTCAGCCGCTTTATCGGTCTTTCCAATTAATCTGGCTAAATTCATAGCCCAAGAAAGAATTTCGATCTGGTATTCAGTCCCCTCTATTCTCACAAGTTTGGTCTTATATGGTCGATTAGAGCAACATACCTTCCCCGCTTTAAGAACCATTTTGTTTGCGGGTGAAGTTTTCCCCATCAAATATTTGCGTCAGTTGATGGTGCATATTCCCCAGGCCTCCTATTGCAACCTCTATGGCCCCACTGAAACGAATGTCTGCACCTATTACCAAGTTTCACCACTTGATATTGAACTAACCGAATCACTTCCACTTGGCAAAGCCTGCGCTAATACTGAAGTTTTTGTCTTGAGTACAAGTAATGAATTGGTAGCTAAAGGTGAGGTGGGTGAGCTTTGCGTGCGTGGCCCTGGGTTGATGACAGGTTATTGGGATTTGCCTGAAAAGAGTGCTCAAGTCCGAGTTCCCTTTACTTTGCATCGTAGCTTGGGATCTGAGATGATTTACCACACGGGGGATCTTGTCAAAGAAGCCCCGGATGGCAATTATATCTTTTTAGGTCGTCGCGATCATATGATTAAGAGTCGGGGCTATCGCATTGAATTGGGTGAGATAGAGAGCATTTTGTACAGCCATCCTCAAGTGGAAGAAGCCGCAGTAATTCCCATTCCCGATCATGAAATCGGTAATCGGATCAAAGCTGTTGTGGTGCCACGTAGTAGTAACAATCTCACAGAAGGGATGGCTTCGGAAGTTCCTGATGTCTCAATACAGGCTTTAAAATTGTTTTGTGCAGATCGGCTTCCCAAATATATGGTTCCCGATTTGTTTGAGTTCCGTAGTTCCTTGCCCCACACTTCAACTGGTAAAATAGACAAAGTTCAGTTATCTCAAGAAACACAGCAATAACAGGAAACAATACAATGACAGAAGAAAAGATCGAACAAATGCTCAAAGAGTATATCACTCAAGAGTTGGCATACGACCAACCTAACTTGGTTCTAACTAATAGTTTAAAGATCGTAGAGCAACGGATCGTGGACTCAATGGATCTCTTTCGGTTGGTGCGCTTTGTCGAAGAAGAATTTGGAATTTTTTGGGAGCCTGAAGAACTCGTATTAAAAAACTTTGAAACGATTGACCATATCAAAGCTTATATACTTGGTAAATTGGCGTCACAGGTATGAAGGAAGAAGGTATTATTCCCTGAGACAAAAGTAAACATAGGATTTAATCGTTCATTTCTTTGTAATTGACTCCAACTCCACATTGGAATTTTCTGACCGTTCGTGTCTATCCTAATTTGCAATAATCTTAACCCTTCTCAAAAAAATCAATCATGAACAAAATCACTCATCCTAACCATGATTCTGATATCGAAAATCCTCAGAAGGAACCAATCGCGATCGTTGGGATGGGATGCCGTTTCCCAGGAAATGCCGACACCCCAGAAGCATTCTGGGAACTGTTGCGTAATGGCGTAAATGCTGTAACAGATATTCCCTCTTCTCGCTGGGATCTAGAGAGATACTATGACCCTACTCCTGCACCGGGCAAGTTTTATGTGCGTTCTGCGGCTTTCTTAGATACAAATGAGATAGAACAGTTTGATGCCGAATTTTTTCGGATGGCATCGCGAGAAGCGGCGAACTTAGATCCACAACAACGCTTGCTTCTAGAAGTAAGTTGGGAAGCTCTCGAAAACGCGGGAATTGCACCTACATCTTTGGCGGGTAGCCAGACAGGTGTATTTGTCGGTATTCACTGGGATGATTACTCGGCAGAACGCTTTTATATGGTGAATCCTAGTGAAATCAATGCTTACCCTACATTGAGCAATTTACGAAGTTTATCAGCAGGGCGAATTGCCTATGTATTGGACTTGCATGGGCCAACAATGCAAATTGATACAGCTTGTTCCTCAGCATTAGTTTCCGTCCATTTGGCCTGTCAATCCCTGCACGATCGCGAGTGCAATCTGGCTATAGCTGGTGGTGTCAGTCTGCTACTCTCTCCGAAACTAACAGTTGGCTTCTGCCAAATGAAGGTTTTAGCCAAAGATGGTCGCTGCAAAACATTCTCGGATTCAGTAGATGGATTCGTACAAGGAGAGGGCTGTGGTGTTGTTATTCTCAAACGTCTCTCCGATGCTATTCGCGATCGCGATCCGATCTTGGCCACGATCAGAAGTACAGCAATCAATCACGATGGTTACAGTTTAACCCTGACAACACCTGCTAGTGCCGCACAGGAAGCAATGCTGCGCCAAGCCGTAGAAAACGCGCACATTGAGCCGCATCAGGTGCAATTTGTGGAGACACACGGAACCGGAACGCCTTTAGGCGACCCAATTGAAGTTATAGCCTTAGCAAAAGTATTAGGTAAAGATCGTCAAGATCCATTAGTAATTGGATCGATGAAGACCAATATGGGGCATTTAGGGGCAGCCGCAGGTGTAGCTAGTTTAATGAAAGTTGTACTTTCACTTCAGCATGACCAGATTCCCCCCAACTTACATTTTGATAGACCTAATCCGCGTATTCCTTGGCAGAAATTGCCAATTACTGTAGCAAATGAACTGATGCCTTGGCCAGAACATGAACCAAAACTGGCAGGCCTAAGTGCATTTGGTATGAGTGGAACCAATGCCCATGTAATTGTTGAAGCAGCCCCACAGCTACCGCAAGTTGAGTCTTCTGGCGAGGGAATTGAACCTTTATACCATCTACTTACTTTATCTGGTAAGAGCGAAAAAGCTCTCACCGATCTCGTCCATCGTTATTTAACTTTCTTGGACAAGACAGAGGATTCTATAGCAAATATTTGCTATACAGCCGCCGCTGGACGCACCCATTTTGCCAATCGGTTAGCTATTGTGGCTAACTCGAAAGCAAATATATCCCAACAGCTTGATGCTTTTATCAAGGGTAAACAAATTACAGGCACGATCCAAGGTGATACTTACCAAGGAACGCCTAAAATCGCTTTCTTGTTTACTGGACAAGGTTCCCAATACGTTGACATGGGACGCGAACTTTATGAAACGCAACCTACTTTTCGCCAAGCGTTGCAGCAATGCGATGAAATTCTGCGTTCTTATTTAGACCGACCCATTGCGTCAATACTTTATCCCGATCAACCAGAAAACATCATCGATCTCACTGTCTATACGCAACCTGCGATTTTTGCCTTTGAATACGCTCTCTTCCAGTTGTGGAAATCCTGGGGCATCGTACCTGATGTTGTGATCGGACATAGTGTAGGCGAGTATGTCGCGGCTTGCGTGGCAGGGGTGTTTAGCTTAGAAGATGGCTTAAAGCTGATTGCAACTCGCGGACAACTAATACAGCAATTGCCCCACGAAGTGCATGGCAAAATGGTCAGCGTTATGGCAAGCGAAGACCTCATAAATCTAGCGATCGCGCCCTACGGTACACAGGTGTCTGTAGCCGCAGTCAATGGCCCGCAGAGCATAGTCATCTCCGGTCATAGTAATGCCATAGATGCGATAGTCGCCGAGCTGAAAACCAAGCAGATCAAAACCCATGAGCTAACAGTTTCTCATGCGTTCCATTCACCGCTAATGGAGCCAGTATTAAAGCCCTTTGCTGAAGTCGCTGCACAGGTGACATACTCTGTACCCACAATACCCCTGATATCTAACCTCACAGGCGATCGAGTAACGGACGATGTAGCAACCTCTGATTATTGGACTCGCCATATTAGTCAGGCCGTGAGATTTGCCGATGGCATGAATACCCTACAAAAGATGGGGATAGAATGCTTTGTAGAAATCGGGCCTAAACCAATTCTCTTAGGTATGGGAGCTAGTTGCCTGGTTGATGAGGAAAAACGCCTTCTATGGCTACCTAGTATCCGTCCTGATACAGAATCATCCACTGTAGTGGAAAGTTTAGCTCAATTGTATGTTCGCGGTGTCAATATCAATTGGAAAGAGTTTTTCCAAGCCCAACACCGTAGCAAAGTGGTATTACCAACTTATCCCTTTCAAAAAGAGCGCTGTTGGATTGATGTCAGACAAGAGCGTATTGCCAGAAAGAGCAGTGAAATCTGTGCACATCCCTTACTACAAGAGAGGATTTATTCATCCGTACTCAAACAAGGAGAAGTTCAGTTTGAGGCTTACCTTTCTACCGACGATCTGCCCTACTTAGCAGAACATCGTGCTTTCGGTCAAGCAATTATGCCAGCTTCCGCCTACTTTGAGATGGTTTTGGCAGCGGGAAATCAACTTTTTGGAGACCGTGCGATCGCCTTTGAAGATGTAGCAATTGAAAAAGCTCTCAAGCTAGAAGAACCTCAAACATTGCAACTGGTCTTGACCCCCGATCCCGAAGGCTATTCATGGCAAATTTTTAGTTTGGTCTTCATTAACGAAGAAACAACTTGGACGCGCTACGCAGCAGGAAAGATTAGCGTAGGGAAAGAGCTCCCAACTCCAGACAATAAAGCAAATTTAACTGCTTTACAAGCTGACCTCCAAGAACACAAGGACATAAAAGCTTTCTATGAGCAAGTCGCCACCCGAGGGATGGTCTATGAGGGAAGCTTCCAAACTGTGCGTCGCTTGTGGCGTTCTGAAGGAGAAGCCCTCGGACAAATTCAACTGCCCAAAAATATTCTCAACCATCCCTATCATTGGCATCCGGCTCTGTTAGATGGATGTTTCCAAATCCTTTTAGCAGCTCTGCCTACTGACTTTGCAGAAACTTATTTACCTGTTGCCTATCCGCATTTTACATTTTGGCAGCATCCTACCCGCGAGGTTTTCAGCTACGTTAAACTTCATGGAGAGCCCGGTCAAGAAACCCTGAAGGCAGACTTGCAGTTAATTGGGAAAGATGGTCAAGTTTATGTCGAAGCGATCGGTCTGCAACTGAAAAAGGCTCGGTTGCAAGCATTACAGCAGAAGCAACCCTGGAAAGATTGGCTTGTGCAAGTTGCCTGGAAAGAAGTCCAAAAAACAGCAGGAACTGCAAGCACAACAAACAAAGGCGATTGGTTAATTTTGGCAGATCGCACTGGTGTAGCCGAAACCTTAGCTGACTTGTTGAAGGGAAGCGGACAGCGATCGCACCTCGTCTATGCCAAAACAACTGATGGGAACTCCAAGCCAGAGCAATATGCTATTAACTGGACAGACCCAACCGACTGGCAGCAATTGTTGGCGAGTAAATCCTATCAAGGCGTAGTCTACCTTTGGAGCCTTGATGAAAATGACTCCTGCGATTCAAGCTGCGAGCAAGTATTGCATCTAGTTCAATCTCTGACTTCAGCAAAGACTTCCCCTCGATTGTGGTTGGTTACGCAAGGGGCACAGTCGGCGCTCAAGGATGATACAGTTGCTTTCTGGCAAACACCGATCTGGGGACTAGGTAAAACGCTATCTCTAGAACACCCCGAATTTTCCACCACCTGTTTAGACTTACCATCCGATCGTCACTCCGATGAAACGGTTGAAACGGTTAAGTCTTTACTCCAAGAACTACTCGCACCTGATCTAGAAGACCAAATTGCTTATCGAAACGGGACACGCTATGTAGCTAGATTAGAGTCTTTCCACCCCACACAGGCACCAAGCATTGCTCCTGTAGCGTTGAAACTGACCAGCTACGGCACGCTCGACAACTTGACTTTGGTTCCCGCTTCTGCCCCAACGTTGGCACCTGATGAAGTCGAGATCAAAGTTCGGGCAAGTGGACTTAATTTTAGAGATGTGCTGCGTGCGTTAGGCATGATGCGCGAAGTTGAGGAGTCTTTAGGTATTGCTGCAACAGCCAGCGATATATTGTTCGGCTTTGAATGTGCAGGCACGATCGAGCGCGTTGGCAAACAGTCGTCTGACTTTAAAGTAGGCGATGCCGTCATTGCCTACACATCAGGTAGTTTGGCAACTACGGTTAAGGCTAAAGCAAAATTGGTAGTTCCTAAACCATCCGAACTCAGTTTTGAAGAAGCAGCAACGATTCCTGTTACTTTTTTGACAGCCTATTACGGCCTAGTCAAATGCGCTCAAATTGGCCCAAATGATCGAGTATTGATTCATAATGCGGCTGGAGGTGTAGGTCAAGCGGCTGTTCAATTAGCCAAGCTGAAAGGAGCAGAAATTTTTGTGACAGCTAGCCCCCCCAAGTGGGATTTTTTAAAGTCCCTTGGTGTTAAACATATATACAGCTCGCGCAACCTTGATTTTGCCGAACAGATAATGACTGACACCAATGGAAAAGGCGTGAATGTCATCCTCAACAGTCTAACTGGCAAGTTTATCGATCGGAGCTTTGACGTACTTACCCAAGGAGGGCGCTTTGTAGAAATCGGTAAACTTGGCATTTGGGATGAGGAGAAATTGCAATCACAGCGCCCTGATGCTACTTATTTCCCCTTTGATTTAGGAGAGATGGATGGGGCCCAAATTTCTTCAATGTTTCTGGAATTGATGACTATCTTTAAGGAAGGTAAGCTCAAACCATTACCGGCCAAAGTTTTCCCAATTACCGAATTTGTAAATGCTTTCCGCTATATGCAGCAAGCTAAGCACATTGGTAAAGTGGTGTTAAGTTTTCAGACTCCAGAAAATGTAAGGGTTCGCCCAGACAGCAGTTACCTAATTGCGGGAGGATTGGGAGCATTAGGATTAAAGGTGGCTGAGTGGCTGGTAGAACAAGGTGCTAAACATCTAGTTCTGACAGGACGAAGCAGTGTCAAACAGGCAGCAAATGAAGCTATCAGAAAATTAGAGCAGGCAGGTGCTAAAGTCTCGGTAATTAATGCCGATATTTCTAATCAGGAGGATGTCCAAAAAATACTGAGTGAATGCCCTAATTTACGTGGAATTGTTCATACCGCAGGTGTTTTAGATGATGGTTTGTTGAAGGAGCAAACACCTACTCGCTTCAAAAAAGTCATGGCATCCAAAGTACAAGGAGCTTGGAACTTGCATACCTTGACTCAAGATTTATTCTTGGACTTCTTTGTATGTTTTTCCTCCGCTGCCTCTTTGTTGGGGAATGCAGGTCAAAGCAACTATGCCGCAGCTAATGCCTTCCTTGATGGTTTAGCTCATTATCGGCGATCGCAAGGTTTACCAAGTTTAACCATAAATTGGGGGCCTTGGGGTGAGGTAGGAATGGCAGCAGCTTTTGCTAGTCGTTTGAAAGCCCAAGGTTGGGGTATTATTCCAACTGAACAAGGCTTGCAAGCATTAAACTACTTGGTCAAAGACGAAGACTGCGATCGAGTAGGGGTACTGCCTATGAACTGGTCGAAATTTTTGGAACGACTACCAAAAATTACGCCATTCTATGAAAACTTCCAGACAACTGTTACACCATCTGAAGAACGACCAGCTTTAGTTTCCCAACTAAAAGCTACTCTGGCTAACGAGCGCCGAACAATTTTGATGGATCATGTTCGTTCCACCATTAGAAATGTAATCGGATTAAATGCCAGTACCAGGATTGAGCCGCGCCAGTCTTTATTCGACTTAGGGCTTGACTCCCTAATGGCGGTGGAATTGAGAAACTATCTGGAAAAAAGTGTCGAACATTCTTTGCGCTCAACTCTACTCTTTGACTATCCAACCTTAGAAGCGTTGGTGAATTACCTGCTACAAGAGGTTCTAGTTCTAGAGGATATGAGTGTCCAGCAAACAGAAGACCAAACGACATCAACCCAAGTATTTGAAGAACTTCCAGAAGAGGAAGCGGACATTTTACTTGCCAGCAAGTACGAAGAACTCAATAAACTACTAGGTAATATTTAACATGACACAAACTCCCGCCAAACCAACAACAGTACAGTTGCTCAACGCCCTGGAGGAAGCACGTACCAAACTACAGGCAGTTCAGCAAGCAAAAGAAGAACCGATTGCCATCATTGGCATGAGTTGCCGTTTTCCCGGTGCAAAAGATCTAGATTCTTTTTGGCATTTGCTATCGAATGGCGTAGATGCAATTCAGGAAGTACCTTCCAACCGATGGAAGATTGATGCCTGCTACGATCCCAATCCAGATGCGCCAGGAAAGATGTCTAGCCGTTATGGTGGCTTTTTATCGGAAGTGGATAAGTTTGACGCTCACTTCTTTGGGATCTCGCCTCGCGAAGCAATGTCTCTTGATCCGCAGCAGCGGCTACTGCTAGAAGTAAGTTTTGAGGCCTTAGAAAATGGCGGTCAGTCATCAGAAAAGCTATTTGGCACTCCCACTGGCGTATTTATTGCCATTAGCACCTTTGACTATGCTATGCGCCTGTCGGAAGCGCCATCGCAAATCGATGCTCACTTAGGCACAGGAACCCTTTTGAGTCCAGCAGCAGGACGCTTGTCTTATAGTTTGGGACTGAAAGGAGCAAGCATGGTAGTAGATACAGCTTGTTCTTCCTCCCTCGTGGCGGTGCATCTGGCTGCAAACAGCTTGCGTAACAAAGAATCCGACCTAGCTTTAGTCGGAGGTGTGAACTTGCTGCTAGGACCAAGCCTCAGCATCAATTTCACAAAAGCCCGGATGCTTGCTCCCGATGGTCGTTGTAAAACCTTTGATCAGAGTGCAAATGGGTATGTCCGCAGTGAAGGTTGTGGTGTTGTTGTTTTGAAGCGCCTTAGTCAAGCCATCCGCGATGGAGACAACGTTTTAGCATTAATTCGAGGTTCCGCCCTCAATCAGGATGGGGCAAGTGGGGGCCTCACCGTACCTAGCGGCCCTTCTCAGGAAGCAGTAGTTCGTCAGGCATTGAAAAATGCCGGTGTTAAGCCGAAGGAAGTTAGCTATATTGAAGCGCATGGTACGGGTACTTCCTTGGGAGATCCAATTGAAGCAAATGCTTTGGGTAGCCTCTTTAGCGATCGGGAAGAACCCTTGATTGTAGGCTCCGTTAAAACTAATATCGGACACCCAGAAGCAGCGGCTGGTATAGCAGGTCTGATCAAAGTTGTTCTCTCCCTACAACACAAAGAGATTCCGCCTCACCTGCACTTTGAGAAACCGAACCCTTACATTGCTTGGGAGCAACTACCGATCAAAGTGCCCACTGAATTAACTCCTTGGTCAACAGTCAATAAACAACGAATTGCTGGAATCAGCTCCTTTGGGTTTAGTGGCACCAATGCTCATATAATCCTTTCCGAAGCACCGCCAGTTGCAGCAAAAAGCGAGGGAGAAACAGCCCTACGCCCCCAACATCTGCTCACCCTCAGTGCCAAAACCAAACCCGCACTCGAACAGATGGTTCGCAACTACTCAGAACACGCTTCCGCTCATCCCAACTTAGAGTGGGCTGATGTCTGTTACACAACTAATACTCGGCGCACTCATTTCCACGAACGCTTAGCTGTGGTTGCCGACTCAGTTTCTCAAGCACAGGAAAAATTATTAGCTCATCTGGCAGGAGCGGAAACCACTCATCTGTACGGAGGCAGCAAGAGCGAAAGTCAACCTCAAATTGCCTTTCTATTCACAGGTCAAGGTTCCCAGTATCTAGGGATGGGACGGAAGCTATACGAAACACAACCAACATTTCGGAAATCCCTAGAGCGCTCTCAGGAAATTTTAAATACCATCGGCAATCAGGAGCGATCGCTACTCTCGATCCTCTACGAAAATGACGACAATTCCCTTTTAGAGCAAACTGCTTACACCCAACCAGCCTTGTTTGCCATAGAGTACGCCCTAACCGAATTATGGAAGTCTTGGGGCATTGAACCAAGCGCAGTCATCGGTCATAGCGTTGGGGAATATGTCGCGGCTTGCGTAGCAGGGATTTTCTCCTTAGAAGACGGCTTGAAAATGATTTCAGCCAGAGGCAGTTTAATGCAAAAACTGCCATCCAACGGCGAAATGGTATCGCTATTAGCTTCTGTTGAACAAGTAGTAGAAGCACTGCAAGGACTTGACTCAGTAAGCATCGCAGCCATCAACGGGCCTGAAAGCGTCGTCATTTCTGGTGCAGGGGAAGCAGTACGTCGGGTAGTGCAGGAATTAGAAAGCAAGGGAATTAAAACTAAGCGATTAAAAGTTTCCCATGCCTTCCATTCAGCATTGATGGAGCCAATGCTGGCAGATTTTCGCCAAGTAGTGCAAGAGGTAACATTCCACCAACCAAAACTCAACTTTATCTCCAATGTCACGGGCAATTTTGAGCGCGTTTTACCCACAAACCCGGAATATTGGGTAGATCACGTCCTCAAACCAGTGAAATTTGCCTCTGGAATTGAGACATTACACAGAGAAGGAGTAGAGATATTTGTGGAGATGGGGCCTCAGCCAATATTGCTGGGGATGGGTCGTCAGTGCTTGCCATTAGGGTATGGAACCTGGCTGCCGACGCTACAGCTAGAGCAAAGCGATTGGCAAGGACTGCTTCAGGCAGTGGGTCAATTGTATGTACGGGGTGTGGCGATAGATTGGGAGAGCTTCCACCGCGACTCTAGCCACCGCCCAGTGGGAGTACCAACTTATCCTTGGCAGCGAGAGCGCTACTGGATTGATGCTGCACAAAGACAACCACAGACGGAATCGGGAATGCAGAACGGGCATCATCCTCTACTGGGTCAACGAATTCGGAGTGCAGCGCTGAAAAATCAACAAATAGTTTTTGAAAGTCAACTCAGCTCAGATTTCCCTGCATATTTAGCGGATCATGCTCTCTATGAGAAAGTCATTTTCCCCACCGCTGCTTATGTGGAGATAGCGTTAGCAGCAGGAGCGCAAATCTTCGGAGCAGGGTCGCTGGAGAATCATCCACAATTAGTAGTTGAAGAATTTCTGATTGAGCAGTCGCTAGTTTTGAATCCTGAAGAAACAGTCTCGGTTCAATTAGTATTAACATCCAACGAATCCGGGTATGAATTTGGGATTTTCAGCCGCAAAAACTCAGATAATGTTGATGAGAATGAAACATGGACTCGCCATTCCCAAGGTTATCTTTTGAGTGCCCAAGCTCCGGTGGCAAAAGCGCCGCTAGATTTGGCTGGTGTTCAGCAAAAAGTTAACCAAGAGATTGAAATCAAGGGCTATTACCAAAAATTCAGCGATTTGGGAGTAGAGTACGGCCCGAACTTCCAAGTAATTGAGAAGTTGTGGCGTTCTCAGGGTGACTCACCAGAAGTCCTCGGTAAGATTAAATTACCTGAAATGGTAGAGAGTGGTGTAAATGACAGCTTACATCCGCTGCTGTTGGATGGTTGCTTGCAGCTTTTGGCGGCGGCTCTTGAAGATGGCCCTGATAGCGATACCAAGACTTATTTTCTAGTCGGTTTAGAGCGTCTAAATTTCTTCAAGCAGCCTAGTACAAGCATTTGGTGTCACGTTCATCAATCATCAAATCAGGGCAACTCTGGTTTGCTGACTGCTTTCGATTTACATTTGGTTGATGAGAATGGAATAGCAGTAGCCGATCTGATTAATTTACAGGTGCGGCGTGCTAATCAAACTGCGCTGCTAGCCAATCAAACAGATGATTGGTTATACAGAATTGGTTGGGAAGTAAAACCGCGTGTCTTGGCAGAAAGCTCGTCATTTGCTAAGACGAATAACAAAACCTCTAAAGCAGGCAGTTGGCTGATTTTCAGCGATGGGGGAGAAGTAAGCAACTCCTTAGCTGACCTTCTCAAAAAACAGGGCGATCGCTGTATTTTAATTTCACAAGGAGCGTCTTTTTCATTATTAGAGGGCGATCGCTATCAAATCAACCCCTCCGAACCAAAAGACTTCCAGAACCTACTTTCCGCAATAGTCAAGAAAGAGCAGTCAGTCTGCCGTGGGATAGTTTACTTATGGGGTCTCGATCGCAAGCTGGAGATATCAGATGTGCCAACAACAGCACTGGATCTATCTTCTAGTCTGTTGTATTTGGTTCAAGCATTATCTGCAATTCCTCCCCATCATTGGGGCAAAAAGATGCCTCGTTTATCCTTGGTAACTCGTAATGCCCAAGCAGTGACAAAATCCCCCTTACAAGTAGAACAATCGCCATTGTGGGGCTTAGCCCGCGTCATTGTTTTAGAACATCCCGAACTAGAAACCGTCTGTATCGATCTTTCCTCGCACCAAGTTAATGAGAGCGAAATCCTGCTCAAAGAAATCCTCTTCCCAGAGCAAGAAGAGCAAGTAGCTTTTCGAGATGGAAAGCGTTATGTCGCTCGATTGAAACGTGCTGATGCTAAAACTATCACCCACCTAGCAAAAATTGATTCATCAGGCAGTTACTTAATAACTGGTGGCTTAGGATCATTAGGACTCCAAGTGGCAAATTACCTTGTGGAACAAGGCGCACGCCACCTACTGCTAGTGGGACGACAAGGAGCAGTATCCCCAGAAGCACAAGCAGGAGTCAAGGAGTTAGAAGACAAAGGGGCGTTGGTGAAGATCGTCAAAACTGACATTTCTCAACCCGATAGTGTAGCAACGCTAACTGCCGCAACCGATATCCCCTTACGAGGAGTAGTTCACGTCGCAGGTGTTTTAGATGATGGGATGCTCAGGGATCAAAACCGGCAGCGCTTCTCAAAAGTCATGGCTCCCAAGGTTCAAGGTACTTGGAACTTGCACAAACTGACCAAAGAAATGCCATTGGATTTCTTTGTTTGCTTTTCCTCTATGACCTCAGTTATAGGTGCGCTAGGTCAAGGAAATTATTCTGCGGCCAATGCCTTTATGGATGCACTCTGCCATCACCGACACGCATTGGGATTACCCGCTGTCAGCATCAACTGGGGCCCTTGGGCTACTTCTGGGATGGCAACTCGATTGGATGCAAATATTCAAAGTCGTTGGGAGGCAATAGGTTTTGGAATGATTTCGCCGAGTCAAGGAGCGCATCTATTTGCTAACTTGTTCACCGCCAAAGCACCACAAGTGGGCGCGATGCCAATAAACTGGTCGAAATATACGGTAGAAAGTGCGTTCTTCACTGACCTCCGAAAAACTACCGACCAAAAGAAAGAGCAACAAAAAACTGCACCTAACTTCCTGGAAACGGTAAAGGCTGCTGAAAAAGAGCAACGCCAGGCACTTTTAGTGGCTCACATCCAATCTCAAGTATCCAAAGTCTTGGGCTACCAGAAAGATCGCGTATTCTCTGTTTCGGAAGGGTTTTTTGACTTAGGAATGAGTTCTCTGACATCTGTAGAATTGAGAAACAATTTGCAAAATAGCTTAGGCTGTCGTTTGCCCGCTACGCTAACTTTTGATTATCCAACTGTTAAAAAGTTGGTTGATTATCTGATGGCGGAGTTCATAGAAGAGGCTGATGAAGATGAGGATGTAGATGTCTCCGAGCAGTCTTTCCAGATAGATAGTAAAGCCCTTACATTCCAACCCCTAGAGGAAAATGATGATGCCGATGAAATTGCAAGACAATTTGCAGAACAATTAGGTATGCAATGGGTTAACTAGATGAACCCAAATCTAGATACTCATCGTTTAGATGAGTATCTAGATGATTGAAAATAATGAACAGCGCTATGTTCAGATCAATTCAATGAATGCAGAAGAATTAGGCAACATATAATGGGGTTAATCAGATGAGTGAAAGTAATGAACAACGCTATGTTCAATTGATGAAGGTAGCGTCGCAAAAAATAGCCGATTTACAAGCTGAAGTTGAGCGATTAAAGCAGAAAGAACGCGAACCGATCGCCATTGTTGGTATGAGTTGTCGGTTGGCAGAAGCCGATAATCCTGAAGCATTTTGGGAATTACTTTCCAATGGTGTAGATGCCATTCGAGAAGCCCCAAAGGGTCATCATTCATATCTAGATCCCTATTACGATCCAGATCCAGATATGCCAGGCAAGGTGTATATGCGGCGTGCAGGATTTCTCAACCAATCTCCCAAAGATTTTGATGCTAGTTTTTTCGGGATTTCCGCCAGAGAAGCAGCAAGTTTAGATCCCCAGCATAGACTGGTGATGGAAGTAGCTTGGGAAGCCTTAGAAAACGCTGGATTTGTCCCCGAAAAATTGGCAGGCAGCCAGACAGGTGTTTTTATTGGGATATGTGCCAATGACTACGTTTGGCAACTTGTCAAACAAGACCCTGTAGAAACAGATTTCTACATAGGATCGGGGAACGCCTATAGCCCAGTGGCAGGTCGCCTTTCTTACTTCTTCGACTTTACAGGTCCTTGTCTCGCCGTTGATACCGGCTGTGCTTCTTCATTGGCTGCAATTCACTTAGCAGTTGTCAACTTGCGAAGGGGAGATTGCAACCTGGCGCTGGCTGGAGGCGTACAGCGATATGTCTCGCCGGAATATTGGCTCAACCTTTGCAAATCCCGAATGCTGTCTCCAGATGGTCGTTGCAAAACTTTTGCGGCAGGAGCAAATGGTTATGCTCGCGGCGAAGGTTGTGGCATCATCGTTCTCAAACGTCTTTCAGATGCAGTAGCTGATGGTGACAATATTCTGGCCTTAATTAGAGGCACAGCGCATGGGCAAGATGGACGAACCAGCGGTCTAACTGTACCTAGCGGTTCTTCTCAGCAAAATGTGATTCGCAGAGCGCTTGCCAATGCAGGTATTAAGCCCAAAGATGTCAATTATATTGAGGCTCATGGTACAGGTACTTCTCTGGGAGACCCAATTGAAGCAAATGCTTTGATAAAGGTCTTTCGCCAACGGGAAGAACCTCTGATCTTAGGTTCTGCGAAAACTAATATCGGACACTTGGAAGGAGCCGCAGGCGTAGCAGGTTTGATCAAAATCGTTCTGTCCTTACAAAATGAGCTGATTCCACAACACCTACACTTCAAAGAGCCTAGCCCTTATATTGCTTGGGATGAGATGCCAATAAAAGTGGCAAGCGAACAGATACCCTGGCCAGCAACAGATAAAACTAGGTTTGCTGGAGTTAGTTCCTTTGGTTTTACGGGCATCAATGTCCATGCTGTTCTTTCAGAAGCACCACCAGTAGCAGCAAAAAGTGAGGCAGAAACTTGGAAGCGCCCCCTACACCTGCTCACTCTTAGTGCCAAAACTAAACCCGCACTCGAACAGATGGTTCGTAACTACGAGAAGCACTTAGCTACCCATCCCAACTTAGAGTGGGCTGATGTCTGTTACACAACTAATACTCGGCGGACTCATTTCCACGAACGTTTAGCTGTGGTTGCTGACTCAGTTTCTCAAGCACGGGAAAAATTATTAGCTGATTTAGCAGGAGCAGAAAACACCAATCTGTTTAAAGGTAGCAAGAGCGAAAGTCAAACTCAAATCGCTTTTCTATTCACAGGTCAAGGTTCCCAGTATGTAGGTATGGGACGGGAGCTATACGAAACACAACCAATTTTTCGTCAGGCTTTAGACCGCTGTCAGGAAATTTTAAATGCCATTGGGAAGCAGGAAAAATCGTTACTTTCGGTTCTGTACCAAAGCGATGACAGTTCTCTCCTAGAGCAAACCGCTTATACGCAACCAGCGCTATTTGCCTTAGAGTACGCCCTAGCCTCTATGTGGAAATCTTGGGGTTTAGAACCAACCGTAGTCATCGGTCATAGTGTCGGGGAATATGTAGCAGCTTGCATAGCGGGGATTTTCTCCTTAGAAGACGGATTAAAAATGATTGCTGCCAGAGGGCAGTTGATGCAAAAACTGCCATCTAACGGAGAAATGGTATCTCTGTTAGCTTCGGTTGAACAAGTGGCAGAAGCAATCAAAGATACGAACTTAGTAAGCATAGCGGCTATCAACGGGCCTGAAAGCGTCGTCATTTCTGGGGAAGGGGAAGCGGTACGTCGAGTAGTGCAGGAGTTAGAACACAAGGGAATTAAAACTAAGCGCTTAAAGGTTTCCCATGCCTTCCATTCAGCTTTAATGAAGCCAATGCTGGCTGAGTTTAGCCAGGTGGTGCAAGAGGTGACATTCCACCAACCCAAAGTCAATTTTATCTCCAATGTCACGGGCAATTTTGAGCCTGTTTTACCCGCAGACCCGGAATATTGGGTAGATCATGTGGTTAAACCAGTGAGATTTGCCGACGGTGTGGAGACATTGCACAGAGAAGGAGTAGAGATATTTGTGGAGATGGGGCCCCAGCCAATATTGCTGGGTATGGCACGTCATTGTTTACCATCTGAGTATGGAACATGGCTGCCGACGTTACAGCGAGAGCAAAGCGATTGGCAAGGGGTGCTTCAGGCTGTGGGTCAATTGTATGTAAGGGGTGTGGCGATTGATTGGGACGGTTTCCATCGCGACTATGGCCACCGCCAAGTGGGAGTGCCAACTTATCCTTGGCAGCGAGAGCGCTACTGGATTGATGTGACACATACACAACCTCTGACGCAATCTGGCACCCAGAGCGTTGCCCATTCGCTCGGTCAACCATCACCTCAGCAGCCCACTGGCAAAGATTTTGCCGATCAGGTGGTGTGGGAACCACAAGATAAACCTTTGATAGCTGGTATTCTCGAAAAGAAAGAGGGAGAAGGAACTTCACTCAATTTGGTCGAACAGTTAAAGGCAACTGAGAAAGAGCAACGTAAAGCACTGTTAATTGCTCATATTCAATCTCTATTGTCTCAGGTTTTGGGAGATAAACATGATAGGACTTTCTCCCTATCACAAGAATTTTTCGACTTAGGAATGGATTCTATGACATCCCTAGAGCTAAGAAATCGCTTGCAAAACTTGATAGGCATCCCATTGTCATCAACTTTGTTTTATAAATATCCAACAGCAGAGGCATTAGTTCATTATTTGATTCAAGATGTGCTTGCTACTTTTGTAAGCTTTGATGATGAATAGGGGTTAAGGTGCTCCCCGGAGTCGCTTCCGGGGCAGTGTTTTCGCCTACTATAGCGGTTCTCAGATAGATGAGGTATACAGAAACCCTGTATTGTCAAGCTTTCCAGGTTAAAATTCGTACCTCATCTACCTAAGAAAGGCTATAATTAGGGTTGGCTGAAAAAGTTGTCCGTGATATTGACTGAGCCACTATTTCTGGGGTTAACATGGTTTCACAGTGTCAGTTCCTCAATCACTATGGAACTGGGCACCAGCGTTAGTTCCTCAATCACTGCCGCATTGTTCAATTGAGCAATATGTAAAATTGACTGAGCCACCATTTCTGGGGTTAACATGATTGAACGGTCAAAGTTAGCTTGGACGGTTTCCGTATCCCAAAGTGGTGTATTGACAGCACCAGGACAGATTACACTGACGCGAATATTGTGCGCACGTTCTTCTACAGCTAGGGTTTGAGAAAGAGCCATCAACCCAAATTTGCTGACACAGTAAGCTCCCCATTCAGCAGTAACTTGTTTACCAGAATCGGAAGAAACATTAATTATTATTCCAGACCGACGATCGCGCATACCTGGTAAAATCCCCTGAGTACATTGGAATACGCTCGTGAGATTTAGATCAATAACCCTTTGCCAGTCTGCTAAAGGTGTTTCTAGCAATAACCCAGTATAACCCATCGCGGCGTTATTCACGAGAATATCGATCGGGTTGTAAGTGGTATCGATCGCCCTAATCTGTTCTCGCACTTCGTCAATTTTGGCTAAGTCTAAGGGAAAAGCTTTAGCCTTTACACCAATTTTTCTAGCTGCTTCTGCTACTTGTTCAAGTTTTTCGCCCGAGCGGCTTACCAGCGCTAAATCAATTCCAGCTTCGGCAAAAGCTAATGCTGTTGCCTTACCAATTCCACTACTTGCACCTGTAATGAGAGCACAGCGTTGTGTCTGACTATTCATACAAATCTCCAAATATTCAAATAATTTGACACTCCCCAGCCTAAAAGCGTGGGGATTCTTTGTTCATAGAGCCAACTTGCTCAGACAGGATTTCTCCAACCAGAGTAGAGGTCAATTCTCCCAAAACGTTGCTTGCATTAAGCGCAAAGGTTCCGGTATGCCCTACCGTACCCAATCCTCGACTCAGGATATTTCTAGCTGCGTTAAAATCTCTATCCATTACATAACCACACTGACAAACGTGTGTTCGAGTGGATAGCGTTTTCTTCACAATTGCACCGCAGCTAGAGCATTCTTGGCTAGTATATGCTGGGTTGACAGCAACCGTGACTCTTTGAAATACTTTGCCAAAATATTCAAGCAAAACACGGAACTTATACCAAGATGCGTCGTTAATAGACTTCGCCAGACAATGATTTTTAACCATATTTTTAATTCTCAAATCGACCTAGGCTATCAAGTCGTTTGACGCTCACTACGCACCTTGCAAGTTTGATTGCATGGTCTTTGCGCTGTCTACTTATTTTGAGGTGGCGTTTCCCTAAAATTTGTCTAGCTTTGCCTCGATTCTTTGAACCTTTAATCTTTCTGGAAACACGACGCTGAAAACGTTTGAGGACTTTTTCACCATGAAGGAGGAATCTCGGATTTTCCACCGTGATGCCGTTTGAATCGGTATAATATTCCTTTAAGCCCACATCTAGCCCAATGGTCTTCCCAGAAGGTGCTATGTTTTCCGAACGGTCAACATCAATACAAAACTGAACGTATATACCGTCTGCACGTTTCACCAATCTGACTCGTTTGATTTGGCTAAAGGAGTAGAAGTGTAAGTCCCGTGTTCCTTTTAGCTTAAGTTTGCCAATTCCTTTTTTGTCGGTGAATTTGATTGACTTTCGATCAACAGCCAGTTTCCATCCAGTTGATTTATACTCAACTGAGCGACAATCTCTCTGGAACTGTGGATATCCTTTTTTACCAATAATCGCCTTTTTGCAGTTGTCGTAGAATCTGGAGATAGCAGACCATGCTCGTTCGGCGCTGGCTTGTCTAGCTTGAGAGTTGAGTTCCGAGGCAAACGGAAATGATGCAGCCAAGACAGCGCAGTATTTGTTCAAATCGTACTTGTCTACTTTCTGGTTGTCCATCCAATAGCGTAAACAGCTATTTCTGACAAATTGGGCTGTACGAATTGCTTCATCTACTGCTGTGAACTGACTTGATTTTCCGTAGGTTTTGAACTCAAAAACTAGCATGGCCTTACCTCCTACCTTATACTAGATTCATTGGCACAAGATAGCAGGTATTGCAACAAAGCTTTACAATTAAAGCCGTCCTACAAGGACGGGGTTTTCAACCCAGTTTTCTGGTAAGTAGACCTTTTTGCAGCGTGATCGCAAAATTTATTGCTATACTTTATTTAATCCATATTCCTAATGATGAAAATAGCCTATGTCTTCCTCCGAAATGAACACAAATCCTATTGACGACAGCATCATCGCTACAAAGTCTGGTCAAACCAATCCTTCAATAAAACAGAAGGACATTCAGATCAGAACTGCATCAGCTTCCGACCAGAGATATATTACTGCTGCAATGGTTCTAGCCTTTAACAACGATCCTATTATCCGCTGGATGTATCCTGACCCCTATCAATATCTCACTTATTTCCCACTCCTGTTTGGAGCATATATGAACGAGTCCTTAGCCCACCAGACTTCTTATTATGTTGATGGTTATGGGGGTGCGGTGCAATGGATTCCGCCAGGGATAGAATGGGATGCAGAACCATTAAGGAAAGTATTTCAAGAAGGTATCGCTGAGTCACGCCAAGCAGAGGCATTTGAATTGTTCGATCGATTGGGGCATGATCATCCTAGTCAGCCTCACTGGTATCTGGCGTTTCTGGGTGTGGAGCCAATTCAACAGCGTAAAGGCTTTGGTTCAGCCCTATTGCGGCCTGTTCTGGGACAATGCGATCGTGATAGTATTCCTGCCTGTGTGGAATGTCTTACCAAAAACGTAGCATTCTATAAACAGCAAGGGTTTGAGTTAATTAACCAGTATCAAGTTGGTGATGCACCGATTATTGTCAGAATGATTCGCCAGCCACAATAGCGCGTTGGTGATGCCAAAAAAATTTCCCATCCCTGTAAGGGTAAAGGCTTATGACAACAGAAATGCCAAACAATCGAAGCCCCCATGGTTTAAGAAATGACTGTCTTTCCTATGAGGCAGTAATTGCTCAATCTATAGTCTTAATGTCACCTAGCCTAATCCCATCAACTATATTAAGCTTGATTTTTGCTAGTGCCGGAAATGGGACATGGCTAAGTTTTATCATAGGTATGGTTGGACTTTTATTTGTCAGTTTCAACATTAACCAATTTGCTTGTCGTTCCGCTTCTCCTGGTTCGCTATATTCATATATTATTAAGGGTCTTGGTTCTCATGTCGGAGTTTTTTGTGCTTGGGCTTTGCTGCTGGGCTATTTATTTGGAGCAATGGTAGGATTGTGTGCATTTGCCATCTTTAGTCAAAAATTATTAGGTGATATTGGTCTTACCACCCATGCTTTGACCTTATTTATCCTAGTTACTGTTGCAGCTTGCTATGTAGCTTTTAAGGATATTCGCTTCACTAAAATTCTCCTAGTAGTTCAAGGAGTCTGCCTCGCGTTGATCCTTTTATTGTGCTTAATTATCTTAGTAAAGAAAGGTTTTGTGATTGATTGGAATCAATTGAGCCTGCAAGGAGCGACTCCTGGGGGAATAACAATGGGACTTGTCCTAGTTATCCTCAGTTTTGCTGGCTTTGACAGTGCAACAGCTTTGGGTGATGAAGCAAAAAACCCCCTAAAGACTATCCCTAGAGCTGTGACGCAAAGCATAATTTTTTGTGCTATATTCTACATGATCACGACCTATATTGTGGTGCTGGGTTTTAGCGGTACTAATGAAAATTTAGGTAAAATAGAAACTCCATTAAATTTTCTAGCACATCAGATCGGATTAGACTTTTTAGGAGTACTAATTAGTATAGCTTTCTTACTTACTTTATTCGTTAGTATCTGTGGTGCTATTAATTTCACATCCCGAATATTTCTGTCCATGTCACTTCATGGTTGGTTTCACCATTCTTTAGGAAAAACCCATGATACTAATCTTACACCTCACAATGCGATCGCTTTATCAGGTTTTATTATCTTGATTATCCCCTCCGTATTCAAGGTATATGGCTATGATACGTTTGAGTTACAAAATTATTTTGGTATCATTTGCTCGTTTGGATTTTTGGTAATGTACATTTTGGTTTCCATTGCAGCACCAGTCTACTTGTTCCAACTTAATAAACTGAAACCAATAGATGTGCTATTCGCTATTCTAGCAGTTAGTTTTATGATCCTTCCCTTTATTGGCATAATTGGAATTCCTGGTAGTAGTCTATTTCCAGTTCCAGACTTTCCTCAAAATATTCTACCCTACTTGGTCTTAATGTACTTCATGACTGGGTTTGGATGGTTCCTTTTTCAGAAGAAACGTTATCCCAAAATCGTAGAAAATATGAATAATTCTATTGAGGAAATTCATACCAGGTTTAGTGATGAGGAAAATCTTTAACTAAGCAGTAAAACACCCCCGAAACCGTGTATTAGCATCAGAGAGTGGGTAGTCCCACCTCTTCATCACTCCTTTTATTTTGTAATGTAGCATCAGATGCGATCGCGATTGCCTCAATCACGATCTAATTCTGTAGATATTCTATAGTTTTCTCTAACTGCTAGGAAAATTAGCCACATCCAGATAAAATTAAATTGGTGAAGCTAGTTGGACAAAAATAAACAACGTCATTGCGTTGGCGTTACAGTTTAGGCTATAAAATTAACTCCGTAAGGAGAATCATATAAACAGGACTTTTTTATGAAAATTGGTATTGTTGGCAGCGGGAAGATTGGCGGCCCACTAGGAAGGCTCTGGGCACAGTCGGGGCATAACGTATTCTTTTCCTCGCGAAATCCCGATAGTCTACGCGCACTGGTTGAAAAGGCGGGTAACGGATCGCAGGCAGGAACACCTGAAGAGGCGATCGCTTTCGCAGATGTTGTTCTAGAAGCTGTTCCCTTTTCTTCCACGATGTCGTTGCCGGCAGATGCACTCGCTGGGAAAATGCTCATCAGCGCTTCAAATTACGACCCTCAGCGTGACGGCGAGATTGAGATTGACGCACCAAGTCAAAGCGAAGCCATTGCTCAGAGACTTCCGCAAACAGTGGTCGTTAAGGCGTTCAATATGATGTTTTTCCAAGAGATAGAGGCTCGAGCCAATGGAGAGCTATTCTCTGAGCTAGCCATCTTTTACGCTGGTGATGATGTAGAGGCAATGGCGATCGCCGCGAAGATGATTGAAGAAGCAAGATTTGTGCCTGTAAAAGCCGGATCGCTCGCTGACGGGCGCTACTTTCAAATTGGGGAACCACTCTATGCTCGGTGCTGGTCGGAAGAGGTAGCTCAGCAGGCTCTCGCTCAGGTCAAAGCTCTCAGGGTAAGGGCTTAGACTTTTGAAGCTCAAAAAAGATTATTGCGTAGATATTCTATAGTTTTCTCTAACTACTAGGAAAATTAGTCAGATCCAGATAAAATTAATTTGGTGAAGCTAGTTGGACAAAAATAAACAACGTCATTGCGTTGGCGTTACACTTTAGGCTATAAAATTAACTCCGTAAGGAGAATCATATAAACAGGAGAATAGAGAATCATGGGTGACGCGAATAGAAGTTTTAATTTGGCCCAAACAGACCAAACGGATAAATTTTTAAGTGTAGCACCTGTAAAAGAGGATTGGGGCGGAGATGGGAGCGGACGCTTGAACCTATCAGGAAGGTCTACGGCCATATCGAAAGAGTATGTGCCGCGTCAGTATCAATTTTTCAATACAAATACGGTGCCAGAAGAACCAGGATGGCGAATCAGTGGAATGCCAGATCGAGTCCTACCAGGAAGACGAAGATTGCTGACTTGGCATGACTGTGGTGCATCTACTTCCAGAGTAATCCTACCGCCCAAATTTGCAGCGCCATCCGGGATCTTCACTGCTGACTTGGAAATTTTTATTCTTTCTGGTAAGATCCAAATTGGTGAATGGCAACTAGGTCAACATGGTTACTCCTTTATTCCTGCTGGGGTAAAAGTAGAATCTTGGCAAGTTTTAGGTGAAGAGGAAGCGGAAATCCTGTGGATGGAAAATGGGCCAGTTCCTCTCCAGTACCAAGATGCAGAAACCAATCATCCAGATGCGAGAATAAGTGAATTTATTCCAGCCTTGGATAGCAAATTGTTGCCTTGGGTTAACATCGCGGCAGGAATAAAAAAGAAGTTTTTAAGGCAACATAATAACGGCGGTCAAACCTGGCTATTTGTCGTCTTGCCACACTATGACACTCAGTATGGAATGATTTATTCCTACAATGAAGAGGCTTATGCTTTAGGTGGATATTGCGATCTAGGAAATTACCCATTTGCCAAGGATCACTTCTGCTATTGTCCTAGCTATAATACTCTTCCTAGAGAGATAACAGTTGATGGACTTTTCGGGTTTGCCAGAGTTGATAGAGATGTATCCCAAACTGCCGTAGTGTCTTCATATGCACATATTAATGGATGAATCGGACAGCCGTTGGTTAGAGACCGTGGATATTTTACCTAATTATGTTGACTAATTAGCAATTAGCTAATTGTTTGCTAGATTGTTATATCAAATCCGGTTGCATCGGAATTGTATGGGCGGGGCGGGTTTATAAGATTTGTCGATACTTATCAAATATCTCGGCGAACCCGCCCCTACTCCACTTAATATGATACAATTCCGAATCAAACGGAAATGATATTACTAGTGTGTTAATTCTGAATCCCTTATCTCATAAGACTTCATGCACAAAATGTGTCGCCCTATTTTTATAAGAAAGTGCCTGAAACAGATATTTTCGGTATAAACTACGGTAACACCAATAATTTTCTGGACAATCCCTCCAAAAATACACAGAATTAACATACTAGATTGTTACTGTGCAAAAATTTATAATCAATTAATGGTGAGAATAGCCCATGTCTTCCTCCGAAATGAATACAAATCCTATTGACGACAGCATCATCGCTACAAAGTCGGCTCAAACCAATCCTTCAACAAAACAGAAGGACATTCAGATCAGAACTGCATCAGCTTCCGATCAGAGACATATTAGTGCTGCAATGGTTCTAGCCTTTAGCAACGATCCTATCGTACGCTGGCTTTATCCTGAACCTGATCGATATCTCACTTATTACCCCCGTATTGCTGAAGCATATATTAACCAGTCTTTATTTCACCAGACTTCTTATTATGTTGATGGTTATGGGGGTGCATCGCACTGGATTCCGCCAGGGGCAGAAATGGATGCAGAGCCATTTATGGAAATATTTCAAGAAAGTATCGCTGAGTCACACCAAGCAGAGGTATTTGAATTTTTAAAACAAATGGATCACTGTCACCCCAGTCAAACTCACTGGTATCTGGCAATGATTGGCGTGGAGCCAACTCAACAGGGTAAAGGCTTTGGTTCAGCCCTATTGCGGCATATGCTCAGACAGTGCGATCATGATCGTATTCCTGCCTATCTTGAAGCCTCTAGCCCGCAAAACATCGCATTCTATAAACAGCACGGGTTTGAGTTAATTAGCCCGTCGGTTCAAGTTGGTTCATCCCCAATACTTTCTCCAATGATTCGTCCAGTCAGGGAATGAACATTACTTAATAAGAGGCATCGCTTCCCCTCAGAGATCATCTTCCCACTCACCTATCGAGACATTTAGAGCTTGTCCTAAGTTGACTGAAAAATTTTAGATTTTGGATTTTAGATTTTGGATTGGGAATTTTCGGTACAGGTTCCCCGCCCCTTCAGGGCGGAATTAATCCAAAATACTCGCTGCGCTGCGTACGCTTCGCTAACGCCAATCTAAAATTCTCAAGCTCCACCCTAAAGTGTGGAGTCAATCCAAAATCCAAAATCGCAAATCCAAAATCGCAAATCCAAAATCGCAAATCCAAAATCCGTTGACAATTTAATGGATAAACCTTGACAACGCCGTATCTGTATAAGTAGGGAAATCTGTGTAACCTTCAGCCCCAAACGCATACCAAGTAGACGGGTCTGCCATTGGATTCAGTTCTAAATTGTGGGTGAAGCGCTCTACCAAGTCAGGATTGCTAATATAAAGTCGTCCAAAGGCAATCATGTCACCATAACCAGCCTGAATTGCTTTTTCAGCCGTCTCCTGGGTGTAGCCAGAGTTACCAATCAGAACTCCCGTAAACACTGATCGAAACTCTGCTAGGGTCATAGGTTCACCAAGTCCATGAAAGCCGATGTCGGTCAGTTCATGAAAGCCGGAGGTGTCACCATCCATGACATGGAGGTAGCTCAGATTATAAATATTCAACTGCTTTGCTACATACAGAAATGTCTCCCGAAAATCAGGTGAACCCATTTCACCATCTACACCATTGGGATTAATTCTGACTCCCACTCGGTTGGCTGGCCACACCGTCAGAACCGCCTCTACTATCTCCTGAAGAAACCGAAATCTATTTTCCAGACTGCCACCGTAGCGATCGCTGCGGTGGTTAGTTTTGGATTGCAGAAATTGATCGATCAGGAATCCGTTGGCTGCGTGAATCTCAACTCCGTCAAAACCTGCTGCCTGGGACCGTTCAGCCGCTTTACGAAAATCTTCAACAATCCCCGGAATTTCCTCGGTTTCCAGTATTCGAGGAATTTCATGGGGCTGTTTACCGCTCGGTGTGTGAATTTCATAGGCACTAATCCGAATTGCTGAGGGTGCTACTGGAAGCTGCCCGTTGTGAAAACTGGAGTGGGAAGCTCGTCCGGTATGCCAGAGCTGGAGGAAGATATGTCCGCCTTTAGCATGAATAGCATCAACCACCTGTTTCCAGCCCATGGTTTGCTCGTCGGAATAGATGCCGGGTGAGTTCACCCAACCGTTCGCTTGTTCTGAAATCGTGGTTGCTTCACCAATGATTAGACCAGCCGATGCCCGTTGAGCATAGTATTCAGCCATCAGTGCGTTGGCAATCCGCTCCACTCCAGCCCGCGATCGAGTCAAGGGTGCCATTACCACGCGATTCTTTAAAGGTAGATCGCCCAACATGAATGGGCTTAATAACTGAGGAGAGATACTTTGAAAAGTCATAAAGTTTATTCCTTGTTGAGATGAGATGCAATTCCAGCATTAATTTTAATGCTCATAATGGTACAAAAAGTGGTAATGCCCCTCATTGATCCAAATCCAAAAAAGAGCGATCGCCAAAGTGAGGAGCTCCTTTTAAGACATATCAACTCAAACCCTTACCTAGTAAGTCTTTCAACTTGCTTATCACCCTTTGAGGCTACCCTAAGATAATTTTTGGATGTCCTGACTTTAGATGTAGACACTGCAAATGTTTTTATGGTATTATCTTGCAAGACACCAGCCACAGCATTATGCCTCTGTGTGATTTCCCCAAACGCTCATTGCTGCATAATGCCTGGGAAGGGTACCAAATTATTGAGGAGGAATTATGGATCCTATTTCTAATGAGTCGATTGATGCCAGTATTGAACAGCGCAAGAAAGCGGGAACAAAAAAAAATCGTATCCAGCGCTCTATTAAATGGTTTTCTGGAGGTTTAACAGCAGCCTTAATTGCATCATATGGTGCGGCTGCAATTAAAGCTGAAGCATCGAAATCTACTGCCGTTCAACAAGGTGTTACTAACTTAAAACAGGACGGAATTTCACCTAAGCAAGGTTCAATCCCCTCCGGGATGGAACATCCTCCCTATAAGGTCTCTCGCGGTGAGTTGACAGCCGCACAAAAAAAAGTTTTAGGAACTTGGCGGCTCGTATCGTGGGAAAACAGGGATGAACAAGGGAAAGTCACCTATCCATTTGGGAAAGATGCTCTTGGTTACATTATTTACAGTGCCGATGGACATATGTGTGCAACCCTTTCAGAAAAGAAACGTCCTAATTTTCCTGGAGGAGACATTTTGACAGGAACATTAGAAGAACAGGCAAAGGCAGTACAAACATATATTGCCTATTGCGGTAAATATGAAGTCAAACCAGATAGAGTTGTTCATCTGCCTGATGTCAGCCTATTTCCGAATTATATTGGTACAAGGCAAGAACGTTTCTATAGTTTTAAGGATGGCAAGCTAGTATTGACTCACGCTCCAGAGAAGATGGATGGTAAGCTACAAACTCCTTTTATAATTTGGGAGCGCTTTCCAGAGTAACAGTTTACACGATTCCCAAACGTTACCGGAAAAACAGCTACACATTGATCGTAGATTAAGAGGCACAGATATTCATGTGCCTCATTTTCGGAATTAAAATTTGCCACTCTTGTTTCCAGAGATACTACCAACCACTCGTTCAGAATTTACCACTCTGGCAAACAAGCGTGGCATTTACATATTTAATCGTGTTTCATAAGACCAATACTAATTTATGATATAAATCCAGTCTAACCAACGCCGATAGTAATGTCTTAACTCTTGCACTCAGGTATCTTGCTAGCTGGCATAAACAAATTTTTTACAGCGTAAGCCTAATTTTTCTACCGTACAAGGCATTGTTAAGATATTATATTTAGAGACAAGCTTATTTTCCTTAAGGTAATATTATTTATGAAAACAGAAATACCTAATCTCTGGATTAAATGTCCCCAGTCCAATCCACAAGCCAATTTACGCTTATTTTGCCTACCCTATGCAGGAGGTGGGACATCGATTTTTCGTCTCTGGCCTCAAGAATTGCCGTCAAATGTAGAGCTTTGTGCGATTGAGCTGCCGGGAAGAGAAAATCGCATCAGAGAAAAACCAATTTCAGATATTGAAATTCTGGCAGACAACTTAGTGGAGTTCTTACTGCAACATTTGGATAAGCCATTTGCGATCTTTGGTCATAGTATGGGATCGCGAATTGCTTATAATCTAACTAGAAAACTCCACCAAAGAAACGTCAATCCGGTCTGTTTATTTGTATCAGGCAGCTATGCTCCGCACTTACCTGAATTAAATCCGCCCGTTTATTTGTTATCTGATACAGAATTTATTGAACAAGTAGTCAGGATTTACGCTGCTATACCAGAAGTACTCTTAGCAGATAAAGACCTCATGGAATTGTTCTTACCTATTTTGCGAGCAGATGTGACTGTAGGAACCACATATATCCCTTTCCCAGATGAACCTCTTGATTGTCCCATTTTTGCTTTGGGTGGTCTTGAAGATCCGGAAGCCAGTCATGATCTTCTTGCTTCTTGGCGTGATTACACCCGTTCCTCATTTTCAATAGAGATGTTCCCAGGTGGACACTTTTACCTGAATGAAAATGAAAATAGACAACTTTTGTTGCAGTTTCTATCTAAAACGCTAAAAGACTATTTATAGCTCCCATATCGCATCCTCGACTGTCACCAAGATAAATAGATATATAGCAGTCCTAAATGAGTCGTAAAGTTTTTTACCCCACCCCAACCCTCCCCTTATTAAGGGGAGGGAGTAAGAAATTCACAAATGATTTAGGATTGCTATAGTGAACTGCAAACATAAATCCTCAAAACCACAAACAGGGCATTGTTGAAACCACATTATCTACAAATAAAGGGATTCTTAAGCAATACCTTTGCCAATCTCCAAGGATGAGTTGATGATGCTATAGCTAAAAACGGCGAAGGCATTGTAAATTGATAGCTTGTGACTCAACCTCTAACTTTTCAAACATTCTCTTAAGTGCCAGACCCCATAACTCAATACTCTAACTATGAACCTAGTCCTTCCAGCTCAGTATAATTTTATACCCCGCTACTTCCGATTAGCTGTAGCCAACGTCCTATCAAGTATTATGGTGCCACTGGCCAATATAGCTAGTGTCATGTTTCTGGGTCATCTTGAAGAAATCCGCCACTTTGCTGGAGTCAACATTGCTGGAAACTTGCTTAACTTTCTCTATTTAGCTTTATTCTTTTTACGAATGGGAACCACTGGAGTTACAGCGCAAGCAGTGGGACGAGATGACCGAGAAGGTATGTTGTTAGTAGGACTGCGTAATGGCTTAATAGCTCTAGTGCTAGGTGTCGCTCTCATACTCTTACAATACCCTTTGGGAGAACTTGGATTTGCTCTGATAAATGTTCCCCCAGAGATTAAATCTTCAGGGCTTGCCTATTTCAACACCCAAATTTGGGGAGCACCTGCAATTTTACTCAATTTTGTGTTGATAGGTTGGTTTCTAGGGCGAGAAAAAAATGGCTTAGTTGTGTTTTTGTCAGTCCTTGGAAATGGTGGCAAAATCGCACTTGACTATCTACTTATTGTCCACCTGGGATGGGCAAGTGTAGGGGCAGGAGTTTCTTATGCCACAAGCCAATATTTAGCTTTGTTGGTGGGAGTGATATTTTTTTTCAAGGAATTCCAGTGGATTGAAATCCGAAGCCTATTTGGAAAAATATGGGATATATCAGCTATAAAATCTAACTTGACTCTCAATACAAACATCCTGCTCAGCAATTTAATTCTTCTGGTTGTCTCCTTAACATTCAGCTATCAAGGAGTACAAATGGGAACGTTAATTTATTCTCAAAATGCCTTATTGTGGCTGATATTTAACCTTAATACATATTTTGTAGAGGGACTGGGGTTTGGTACAGAAACTTTGGTCGGAAACTTTAAAGGAAAAGGAGATTCACAACAATTACCACCCATAGCTTTTGTTTCTCTCTCAACTGCTCTCGTGGTAGGAGTGTTTTTCGGCGGAGTGTGTGTGCTATTTCCCGATAGTGTTTTTAGGTTGTTCACTAACCACACTGAAGTCACGTCAAATATAAATATTTCTCTGCCTTGGTTACAAGCTATCTTAGTATTTTGTTCAATAGGTTTTACGCTGGAAGGATACTTCTTGGGTTTAGCACAAGGACATATCCTCCGCAATGTTAGTATAGTTGCTTTTGTAGTCGCTTTTATACCTACAAATATTGCGTTCTTTAAGTTTCCAAGTAACAATCTTTTGTGGTTTAGTGTATCTTTGTTTTATGGAATCAGAATGGTGATGTATATAATAAATTTATTCAGTACATTTGGTAGTAATGTTGTTGATAGTGGTGATTCAATCCCGGCTTTAGAAGAGAATCGCGCTTTGGGTGGTGATTTGTAAGTTGGCCCATAAATGTAGGAGACCGCAATCATAATCACCCAAGACCGCAATCAGGATTTTTTCCAGACCACATCTTTTCGTTGAATCAGGGTTGGGGGCGAGCGCTACCATCCCGAATTGTCAATAAACCGGTGATAATTGCTACTATGTTGAGGAAGGTGTGTGATGCCCATTTGTGACAAGTTAAGAAAAAGTGCAAATTGTCAAGGGGGTAAACCAAAAAAGGTAAAATAGGCTAAAATATCTATCTGGCAAGCAGTTGAGCCATATCGGATGTTAAATTAGAAACTTGCTGAATTCCTTGAATACAAACGGCATGAATCGATTGAAAACTTTGGAATATCCAGCGCAAAGTAGGTCGATTTGTTCCTTTGCCCAATTGATTTTTTACGGTTTTATTAGTGAGTTGCAAATTTTGCCGGAGTAACCTTTGACCTAAAGTATAAACCAACAAACACAAACCCATTATTAAAGTTAAAGCCTCGATTCTTTCTGGGGAATGGTTTATTGATAAATTTTCCAACTGATTGCTATCTGTTTCTGTGCTATAAAAAGATACTGATGGCAACTCTTGTTCATATTTGCCATGTAGATGAAATGAACTTGAGTCGAGGTCAGATGTGTCGGTATTTATCTCGAATTTTTGAGCTGCTTCTAGGGCAATGGTTGTGAATATTTCGGTAATTCCTGCCAAATATAATTTATCTAATACTCTTCCTAAACGGTCATCATTTAAATGCGATGCTTGAATTCCTGAACCAAGTAAATGTTCTATTGCTTTCCCTTCAAAAAATTTAGAAAATAAGTATAGTGGGGCGGAAACCATCCCTAATCCATTGATGATCATGGCTTTAACTACCAGGCCGGGACTGACTATCTCGCCCGGTTGTTCACCTACTAACTGATTGATTCTTTCCACAATTCCTATTTCATCAACTAGACCGGCTATCAAGCCCAGATGATCTAGGTTTTCTACTTTCATCTGGGATGCTTTCTGCATGGGCTGCTGAATCCTGATTTGATCGTTAATCGCGATCGCCAGTTTACACTATTTTTGGTGATGATTGGTTACCCAAGAGCGATCGCAATTAACGCACTTTCGCGGATGCGAGCGGGTTACGGATATGTCATAAACTTGGTCTTTTACCGAGCGCTACCAAAATAATTGAGTATTTTTACTCGCTCTTGTCTCGGATGATTCACTTTTACCCCCTCAATTCGCGTAGGCTGCCCCTTGGGGTGCGGAATGTGGGTTGTATCGGAATGATTTAACCGCGAAGGCGCGAAGTACGCGAAGCAAGAGAAGAGAGAGTTTAATACAGGACGATGAAGAGAGGATTTTATATCACCCCCCCCTGCCCCCCCCTAGGGGGGAAGGAAGAAGGAAGAAGTCACCCCCCCCCTGCCCCCCCCTAGGGGGGAAGGAAGAAGGAAGAAGTCACCCCCCCCCTGCCCCCCTAGGGGGGAAGGAAGAAGATCGAGGTGAAGAATGCTGATACAGCAAGCTTTTTAGCAACCGGGGTTTTTTATTGAGGATTATCTGCCTCCGACAACCACATTTTTAATCCGTAAATGGGGGCCGCCGACACTGACTGGTAAACCGCCTTGGCCGCCTTTACCACAACCGCCGTAGGCATACACTGAGTCATTTCCGATCGCCTCAATGTCCTTGAGCGTTTGAAATACGTTACCACTTAAGGTGACATCGCTCACAGGTTCTGCTAATTTGCCGTCGCGAATCATGTAACCTTGAGCCGCTGCAAAGGTAAACATTTCACCGTTGGTTTGTCCTCCCAGCATCCGCACTGCATAAACTCCTTCTGCGATGTCACGAATCATGTCATCAAAAGAATTTTCTCCCGATTCGATCGCCGTATTAGTCATGCGCACCAAGGGCATAAAAGTAGCACTCAAAGCCCGCGCATTTCCCGTGGGACTTTCGCCCATTTTGCCGGCAGTTTCCCGATTGTGCATTCGAGTGGTTAACACCCCATTTTTAATTAAATGCTTGCACTGGGCGGGTACGCCTTCGTCGTCGTATTTCAATGTTCCCGGTAATCCTGGTAATGTGGCATCATCGATGACATTCAATTGTTCGATGGCGACTGGTTTACCCAAGGTCAACAATTCCTGCATTTTGGGGTTTTCGTAAATGCCGTCTGCTTCCGATAAATGGCCGAAAGCTTCGTGAATAAATACCCCTGATAAATAAGGGTCTAAAATGACTGGATACTGGCCACCTTTGACTGATTTTGCTTCTAGTTGACTGACAGCTCGAACGGCCGCACTCTTAACACGATCTTCAATATTTGTCAAGACATTGTAGTCCGATCGCGAATGAATAGACTCAAACCCTTGGCGGACAATGCCGCCGTCACCACGGGCGATCGCGCCAAAACGTCCGGTGACATCCAATCGCTCTTGAGCGATGGAAGTGCCTTGGGAATTTACAAAATAAGTAATCCCAAATCGATCGCTATAACCGGCGATTGTAGTCTGAATCCGCGGGTCATAATCTAATAACAATTGGTTGTAAGATTCGAGCAATTGTCGCTTTTGGGCTAAAGTAATGGAGCGAGGATCGCTACCTAATTCCACCGCTACATAATCTTGAATCGGGGTGACATCTGCTAGTATAGTTTTTTCGCTACCTACTAAGCGAGACTGAATTACAGCTTCTTCAATACGGTCTTTTAATTCAGCCAAACCATTAAAAGTGACAAAACTCCAGCCACCTTTGTGACAGGCGCGGATACCACCAGCAAGGCTAAAACTGCGGTTGACAGCATCCAACTGAGGCCCACGAAAACTAATGGCTGTTGACTCGCTTTGTTCGAGGCGAACTTCTAGATAATCTACCCGATCGCGGTAGGGTGCGATCGCTTCCATCAATTGTTCCTGCATCTATTTGTCCCTAGGAGTGAGTCGCCTTAGCGTTGTAAAGAATAGCTAACTTTATTTTAATCCGCTGAATCGACTAAAAGCCGATCGCCCCCAAGGGTAAATTGGCAGCTACGCATTTAAAGTGTTGGTTAGGGAGGGAGTGGAAGAGGCAGAGAATGGGAGAATGGAAGCCAATTAGCGAGATCCGACTAAAATAAATCTATCTTAAGACTGAAAAAAATCATTAAATTAGACAGAAATGCCTGACTTGAGGATGAAAAATTGGCAAATTTCACCGTATTTAGCCGCAATTACCGCAGCAGTAGCAATTGTGGCCGGAGTTTGCATTTTAGATCGATCTCAACAGCAGCGGTTTTTACTGGAAAACCGTGCTACTACTCTCAATCAACTCAGCACAATTCGTTCTAATCTCGAAGGTAAGTTGAACTCACGGCTGTTTTTGATGCGCGGTTTGGTGGCGGATCTTTCTAAAAACCCAAACATCAGCGAAGAGGAATTTGCAGCTACCGGGAGAATTCTGCTGGCAAACCAAACTGGCATTCGCAGTATAGGTTTAGTGAAAGGGACTACCATCACTTATATGTATCCGCGAGAAGGAAATGAATCGGCGATCGGCGTGGACTTGAGTGCTGTACCTCAGCAACGAAAAATGGTCGAAGAGGCGATCGCGACTCGCAAAACTGTACTGGCGGGCCCTGTGAAATTATTAGCGGGGAATGTGGGCTTTGTCAGTCGATCGCCCATTTTTCTGACACCACCGGGCGCAGATCCAGAAAGCGGTGATTTTTGGGGGTTAACAGGGGTTCTCATCGACGAAGATACCCTCCTCCAAGAGGCAGGGATCAAAGACCATTCTGCCCAGCTACAATACGCTCTGCGAGGCAAAGATGGCAGGGGTGTCACCGGAGAAGTCTTTTTTGGCGACCCTGCAATTTTCCAGCAAGCACCGGTATTGCTGGAAGTGACATTGCCCAACGGTTCCTGGCAGTTAGCCGCCATTCCCCTGGGGGGATGGCCCCAGAATTCGCCACAGCGGGGGTTGCTGCTTGCTGGTGGTGGTTTGCTGGCAGTTGTGAGCTCTGTGGTGGTCTTTAGTTTGGTGTATGGATCTACAAAGCTGCGAGAAAGTGAGGCTAAATACAGGCAATTGGTAGAGAATGCCAATTGCATTATTGTGCAGTTAGACCGTGAGGGCAATGTTACTTTTTTGAACGAGTTTGCTGAAAGTTTTTTTGGGTATTCACAAGCAGAAATTATTGGCAAAAATGATTTCTGGAATCTGATATCGGAGACAACTTTGTCCAAAAATCAACTCCCTGCCATGATGCGGGAATTCCTGCTATACCGGAATCGATACTTCACAATTCAGGAAAATGAACATATCCGCCGTCATGGAGAAAGGGTTTGGATCGCGTGGCGCAATCAAGCTTTGCGAGATCGGAAAGGGCGTTTGAGAGGGCTGTTGTGTATTGGAACTGATATTAGCGATCGCAAAAAAGCTGAAATCGCCTTACAAGATTCTGAAGCAGAAATGCGAGCTTTATTTGCCGCCATGAACGATGTCATTTTTGTAATTGATATAGAGGGAAGATACCTCAAAAGTGCGCCGACAAATCCCAGCCTTTTGTACAAACCACCGACGGAAGTTATCGGCAAAACTCTCGGCGAGATTATGCCACCAGAAATAGCAGATTTTTTCCTAAATCAAATTCGACTCACCGCCGAAACCAAACAAACCAATTCACTAGAATACAGCTTACCTATAGGAGACAAATACCTCTGGTTTGCTGCTACTATTTCACCTATGCAGTCAAACACATTTCTGTGCGTAGCCCGTGACATTACGGATCGCAAGCAAGGTGAAAGTTGGTTAGCCGCCCAAAAACAAATATTAGAAATGATTGCTAAAAGTGCGCCTCTGGGCGATACTTTAAATGCCTTAGTGAAAATTATCGAGCAGCAATGTAAAGATGTCATGGGTTCGATCTTGATTCTAGCTCCAGATGGCAAACACCTGGTGAACGGAGCTGCACCGAGTTTACCTGAGAGTTACAATGCTGCTATTGAGGGCATGGCGATCGGTCCAAATGTCGGTTCCTGTGGCACTGCTATCTATCGGAAAGAGTCTGTGATTGTTACAGATATTGCCACCGATCCGTTGTGGGAAGATTACCGAGATTTTGCTTTAAGTTTTGGACTGAGAGCTTGTTCATCTACTCCTATTATATCATCGAACGAGCAGCTTTTGGGAACCTGTGCCATGTATTATACTGAGCCACACACGCCCGAAAAATTTGAGTGGAAATTCATAGATTTTGTCAAGAATTTAGCAGGAATTGCCATCGAGCGCAAACAAGCAGAAGAGAGTCTTCAACAATTGAATGAAGACTTAGAAAATAGAGTGTTCCAAAGAACAGAAGCACTGCGCCAAAGTGACGCACGAGAAAGAGAAAGAGCTCAACAACTCGAACAAGCGCTGTTGGAATTGCGCTCTACTCAAAGTCAGTTAGTTCAAACGGAAAAAATGTCTTCTTTGGGTGAAATGGTTGCTGGGATTGCTCATGAAATCAATAATCCGGTTAACTTTATTCATGGCAATATTAAATATGTCGAGGATTATACGAAACAGTTAATGGAATTGGTCGATTTGTACGCCGAAGAATATCCAGAGCCTAATTCTATAATCCTTGATAAAATTGAAGAAATGGATTTAGATTTTGTCTCAGAAGATTTAAATAAAATAGTGAGGTCGATGGAGGTAGGAACAAAACGTATCCGGCAAATTGTTTTGTCGCTCAGGAATTTCTCGCGACTGGACGAATCGGAAATGAAGCCAGTGGATATTCATGGAGGAATTGACAGCACTTTGTTAATTTTGCAGCACCGATTGAAGGGGGTTAATGGGTGGCCGGAAATTAATATAATTCATGAATTCAGCAACATACCACTGGTGGATTGTTATCCTAGCCAACTGAATCAGGTATTTATGAATATTATTGCTAATGCCATTGATGCGATCGAGGAACGGTATCAAAAGTTCTCTGTGGCGGCAGCGGAGGCAAATCCTGGCAGAATTGCGATCGCCACTGAGGTGATTGGTGAGAATATGATAGCGGTGGAAATCTCCGACAATGGTACGGGAATGCCACAGACGACGATCGATCGCATTTTTAATCCGTTTTATACTACAAAAGAAGTTGGAAAAGGTACGGGTTTGGGAATGTCGATTTCTCACTCGATTGTGGTTCAGAAGCACAAAGGCAAAATAGAGTGTTTTTCAGAAATAGGACAGGGTACAACTTTTAGGATTTCAATTCCCATTAGTCTGGTGCCCAATTGACCGCAAACAATAAGCGATTAAAATAGATTCAAGCTGCTGGCGAAGCGGTGCTGCATTGAACCATGATATTTTTAGGAAATTTGACATGATGGGATTGCTCCTAGAAGCGTTGCAGGCAATGGGACACAATGTCCGATGGATGTCTTGGAATTTGTTCTTAGCTTTAGTACCGTTAGCGCTGAGTTTTTGGCTGTTTCGCAAACCTCGATCGCGCTGGCTGATGTGGGGGACAAGTTTTCTGCTGGGGGCTACTTTTTTGCCCTGTCTATCCCTGGTTTTGTTACATCTAAGGTACATTGTCCACGATTTGGGCAAAACTTACGTTTTGGGGGCGATCGCGATTACGCTGACACTGATGGCTGTAGATATCTGGGTACTGCGACAGCGCGGTGTGCGTTCTCTCCGCTGGTGGGGTGGTTTTTTGGCATTCATTGCCTTTTTGCCCAATGCGCCCTATGTTTTAACTGATATCATCCATTTGATCGACCAGATTAAACAGGGACACTCGGTGTGGGTGGTGACTCTAGCTTTGATTCCCCAATATTTGGCGTTTATGATCGCAGGGCTTCAGGCTTACGTGCTGTCGGTGATGAGTTTTGGTTACTATTTGAGCCAACAGGGTTGGGGCAAATTTGTCCTAGTAGCTGAGTTAACTATACACGCACTTTCGGCGATCGGCATTTATTTAGGGCGATTTATCCGGTTCAACAGTTGGGATATCATTACTAATCCCGATGGGTTAGTTAATACTGTGATGAACGATTTGATGGGGAAACGTCCGGTTTTATTAATTGTTGCGACTTTTTTAGTAATTGCCAGTTTGTATTGGGTGATGAAGCAAATTACTTTGGGGATTAGCCAGCGATTTTACCCGAATCAATCCCAGTCAGAGTTTTCCGGTGCCAGCGGTAATTCTTCCGAACCCATCGATGTGAGATTTTAGATTGAAGATTTGACACGGTATCGGACCTAGACCCCCGACTAATTCTGGCAAGTCGGGGTGCTAACACAAGGTAACACAATATAATAATATGTATATATTTTAGCATTGGCGAGATTCCTACCTTGACTACTCAGATTCCTCAGAACTTTGTGCAAACGATCGCCAAGGAGCGCGGTGTCACAGATGCCGAGTTAGAAACTGTGTTTATGGCTCTCGATGGTCAAACTACGTCCGCGATCGCCACCAAGCTTGGCATTAGTGACATCGCAGTTCGCAAAAGACTAGGCGAGGTTTACAAAAAGTTTCAAATTGGCGGAAATGGCCCCGGAAAATTGTCAGAATTGAGGCATCAGTTACTGTTGTCATACCATCAGGAAATCGGTTTGAGGGATTTTAGTCCGACAGGTAAAGGAAGCCTATCAAAAATGGCGATCGCACACCGACAACAAGATTGGGGCGAAGCACCGGATGTTACGGTTTTTTACGGACGGACTCAAGAATTAAACACTTTAAAGCAATGGATTGTCTCAGATAATTGTCGGCTGGTGGCGTTGTTGGGCTTGGCTGGTAGCGGTAAAACAACTCTGTCAGTAAAATTAGTCTCACAGATCCAGAAAGAGTTTGATTTTGTGGTTTGGCGCTCTTGGCGATCGCACCCGACTCCCCAACTGTTTCTCACCAACTTAATTCAATTTTTTTCCCACCACCAAAGAACCGATTTACTACCCGACAACGACAACATCAACGGTCAAATTGCCCTGCTGGTTGAGTATTTGCGGCAGCACCGATGTCTGCTAATTTTCGACGATTTTGAAGCCGTGCTAAAGCCGGGAGAATTAGCAGGACATTACCGTCCGGGTTGGGAGGAATATCGAGATTTAATTGTGCGGATCTCAGAGGTTAATCACCGTAGCTGTTTGCTGGTAATTAGTGCAGAAGAACCTACAGAAATCGCTTTGCTAGCTGGGGAAAAAGTACGCTCTTTCAAACCAGAAGTTTCCCAGGAAATTGCCCAGAATATTTTTCAAGAAAAAGGTTTATCTGCTCAAAATAGTGAGTGGAAAATTTTGCTAGAGCGCTACGGAGGAAATCTATTAGCATTTAAGATTGTAGCCACAACAATTCAGGATTTTTTCGAGGGGAATGTTGGTAGTTTTTTGGAAGCAACGGCATTATTTATTGAAGAACATATCAGCAATCTACTCGCGCAACAGTTAGAGCGAATGTCTACTGCTGAAACCGAGATTACCTATTGGCTGACTATTGCGGAAACTCCGGTTTCCCTCGGAACTTTGCGACACGAAATTTTGGCAAAGTATTCCCTTTCTGATTTAGTGAAAAATCTCGATTCTTTGAGCCGCCGCTCGTTGATTGAAAAAATCCATCAGGGTACAGAAACAGTGTTTGTGCTTCAGCCTTTGATGATGAAATATGTTGCCGATAGGTTAGTAGAAAAGCTTAAATATGAGATTTTGGAGACGATTAAGACGCAAAAAATCGAAAATATGCGGTTGTTGAAAGATTATGATTTTAGCATAAATTTTGCTAAAAAAGTAGGGAAATACGAGGCAACCAGTTATATTCTCAGAATGGTAAAAAATCGGTTGCAAGTTTTGTGTCAGAAAACTCAAGGAGATGAAGAACTTTTAAATATCCTGAACAAACTTGCATCTTTGCTGGCAGAGAAATCGACTTTTGAAGTGGGATATGTTAGAGAAAATATGGCGCTTATTATGGCACAAACTGAGTCTTAAAACTGAGATACCAGACTTTGTGAAGCAGTCTGGTATCTCACAGTCACAGAGTTGGATTATTTGACAATACCCAAAACTGAGGCTGATTCAGAACCTGTAATTTTAACCAAAGCAGGAGCTGTTTGAGCCTGGGCAATTTTGGGAACCAAAAGTTGATTGGCATAAATCCGAGGATTTTCTTGAGCGATTTGGATGTAAGATTCCCGGACTTCTGCATTCACTGCCACAGTCTTGGCATCATAAACTTGCATCGCCATATTGGGATAGAAACCAATGCCAACAATCGGGATTAAAAAGCAAAAGGCGATCGCCACTTCGCGAGGTTGAGCATCGATGAATACTGCATCCGCAGGCAAAACGCAACTATTACCGAAACAAACCGCTTCATCCAGATTATTTCTCTGATTTTGCAAATCTAAATCCTCGATGTCACAAGCGGCGGCTGCTCCAGAATTATAGAAGAGCTGGCGCAGCATCGAGAGCAAATAAATCGGTGTCAAAATCAGTCCTACCGCCGCCAGGAAGACAATCACAGCCCGGAAAGAATCGCTATAGATATCGCTAGTTGCCACACCGACAAATACCGAAAGTTCGCTAGCAAAACCACTCATACCGGGAAGCGCCAAGGAAGCCATAGCGCCTGCGGTAAACAAGGCAAACACTTTGGGCATGACTTTACCAATCTCGCCCATTTCATCCATGATCATGGTATGGGTGCGATCGTACGTAACGCCGGCCAGAAAGAACAATACTGAGGCGATTAAACCGTGGGAAATCATTTGCAACAGAGCGCCATTGATTCCCAAGTCATTGAAAGAAGCAATACCTAGGAGTACAAATCCCATGTGAGAAATAGAGGAATTCGCTAGGCGGCGCTTCATGTTGGTTTGGCCGAAGGAATTCAGTGCTCCGTAGATAATGTTAACTACGCCCAGCACGGCCAGAATCGGTGCAAAGTAAACGTGAGCTTTAGGAAGCAGTTCCAAATTCAGACGAATCAGGCCATATCCGCCCATTTTTAACAGCACACCGGCCAGAATCATGGACACGGGAGAAGATGCTTCGCCGTGGGCATCAGGTAGCCAAGTGTGGAAGGGGAAAATCGCCAGTTTCACGCCGAAGGCAATCAACAATCCCGCATAAAGCAGTAATTCTAAACCCAGGGGGTAGTCTTTCAAGCCTAGTTCTACCATATCGAAGGTGATATTGCCTCCGCCGTAGAATGCCATTGCTAAAGCAGCTACCAGAATGAAAATTGAAGCGCCAGCGGTATAAATCAAGAATTTGGTGGCTGCGTAGCGACGGTTTTGTCCACCCCAAATCGAGATTAGCAGGTAAACCGGAATTAGTTCTAGTTCCCAGACAATGAACAGTAGCATGATGTCTTGGGCAACGAATACTCCTATCTGTGCCGAGTACATCACCAGCATTAGGAAGTAGAAGAGTCGGGGTTTGCGATCGACCTCCCAGGCTGCAAAAATTGAGAGAGTCGTCACCAGTCCAGCCAACAGTACCAAGGGTACTGACAATCCGTCAACCGAAACAGACCAATTGAGGCCCAGAGAAGGTATCCAGGGGTATTGCTCTACGATTTGGAATGTAGAGATTGTGGGATCGTAATGAGTCCAAAACACCCAGCACATGAGTACAAAGTCTGCCAAACCCACGCCCAGGGCGTACCACCTAATTGTTTTGCCCCCTGTATCGGGTAGAAAAGGGATGGCGACGGAAGCTAGGAGGGGTAACAGGACTATCGCGGTCAGCCAAGGAAATTGATCCGCTATCATAATGGGAATAAATACTTACTGGAAGATGACTAAGATTATAATACAAAATTTAATAAAAATTTAATATTTATTGATAATTTTTTTTTATGACACCCATGGGGGGTTGTCATATCACCAATTGCGACAAAAGTCAAGTAGACAATCCCCACGCGCGTTGAGGCGCGGGGATTCTTGGTTCTACTTTAGGGAGTTGGGGGTGAAAATTTGATATCCGCCCAAGATAATTGCCTGCTTTGGTTGGTGGTGCTTTCGAGTTGTTCTTTCAGTTTGGCAACATTAACGGTATCCTCTGTTGCAGAAATATTGCTTTGGGCGATCGCATCTTTGACTCGCTGAATATTGAGAGTCGGATTTGCTTTGACAGCTTCGACAGCGTTTTTCAGATTCCGTTGATAGTGAGCGTTACCAATGGCTTCTTCTTTAGAGCGCGAACTGGTTTCAAAGCATTTGTCCAAATCGCCATAAATGCCAGTACGCCTGGATTTGGTGTAATATTGGCGTTCTGTGTCTAGGAGTTTTGCCATTAATTCCAGGTGCATTTTGTCCTCGCACATTTCTTCGAGCACAGTCCATTCGTCGCTACCGAGGAGTTTTCTTTCGGCGCTGGGGCGGCTGTCTTCAAAGGGTTGACCGGTGACTTGTTCGTAAATGCGGGGTAAAGAGTCATCGAATTCGTGTTTTTCTTCCAGCCAAATGCGGCGGATTTCACTAAGTTCTTCCGGGGTAATTAGGGTGATGTCGCGCATTTCTACAGGTGCGGTTTTGCGTATTTGAGTTTGTGCTTCCAAGACTCGTCTGAGCCAGTGTTCCCGCCAGAATTTGGTATAGGGGCCGGGGATGGGTTCGACGGAGGTTTTGTTGTCGCCCATGTTGCGCTCAAACAATTCTACTCTACCGTAGATGCGACGGAAGTCTCTTTTTGGGCGATCGTCTTTTATGTCTAATTCGTTGCGAATATCCAGCAGAGGCTGCATCCATTCTTTTTCCTCATCGTTTTGAATCATTGCCTCCATAGATTTGTCTTGGTCTACCATTGTACAAACCCAGCAACCAAAGCGAGAATCACCACAACTAGGCGTAGAAGTATCAACGACTAGAGGGCATTCGTTATCTGCTGTCGCACCGCGATACATCGTAAACAAATCTTTATTATCCCCTCCCCAAGGGTTAGAATACTGCATGAGATAAAGCCAAACTTCATCATCACGCCAGTCTTCAACAGGAGTATAAATTAGAGAATTAATTAAACGAGAATTAGGACTCAAGCGCTCGCGCACTCTACCTGCTTCATGTTTTTTCATTGTGGCAGCGCGTTTGCTACTTTCAGCCTTTCGAGTGCCTAAAACCACAATAGTTTCACCGTGATATCTAACCATTTCACGGATAAAATGGTTAACAGGTTGAATTTTCATGCGATCGGTACACCACCGAAATCCATTTCGAGGTGCTGGATAGCCTCTACCAATTAAGCATACCCAGAATGTTTCTTGAACAGAAGGATGAAGCAAATGGGGTTCAACAGGCATTTTTTGCAGCTCCGCTGCTAACTTAACCTGTTTAATACAATTGCGAACCCAGGTAGAAATTATCGGATTTTCAACCAGCGTATCAGTTGTAATTAAATGAATTGTTTTTGTTCGCTTGGACAGTGGGAGTCCTGCGATCGCATTCCAGATAAGCTGCAATACTGCACTCGAATCTTTCCCAAAAGATACACCTAAAATCCACGGGATTTCATCGCTACAGTACAACTCCTGAATTTCTTGAGTTAACTTTTCTACATCATCCACTAACTGCTTAACGCTGCGCGGTGGGAATAGTGGCATCTGCTGAGCTTGTGTCATTTTACCAATCTCCCCTTGCCAAGCAGCAACACTTGTGCTGTGAATTCCACCCTGTGACGCAACATAATTGTTTGCCCTTGATCGTTGAGCTTTGAGCGTAATAGTCTTCCTAACTACTATACTCCTTCATGATTTACAATTAAATATTAACCTTTAAATTAATTTACAAGCTATGACTAATGACAGCCCGACTCAGCCGCCACTCAAGCAGCGACTAGATGAATTCCTTGAGCCGTACTTCGCCAGATACCATCGTCAGAAGTGCTATCCAGGCTTAATATTTGAACAGGGAAAGCGAAAAATGATACAATTCAACGTGCCTGCGGATGACTTGCCTACTCTTCTCCAGGCACAACCTTCTACAAATAACGAGCCTGAGTCTGGTAAAAACCGTCCAGAGATTAAGGGCCATACTGAGGAAGTCAAGGAGTACATTCTCAAGCGCGTTAGAAAAGACCAACCTTGGATTCTGGGCACACTCACTGCAAATGTCGATCCAGAGAAGATTCAAATTATCGAACTAAGTCGGGGAATTTGCTTAGTAGTCATCCCTCGTGGTGTTAAGTTAGATATTACCGACGGACAGCACCGCAAGCGAGCGCTTCACGAATTGATTGAGAGTGCCAACGGGGAATTAATTGGAGATAATGATTTCCCAATTACGCTAGTATTAGAAGGCAACTTAAATCAGTGTCAAAGAGACTTTAGAGATATGGCGCAAACAAAAGCGCTAGATAAATCATTACTCTTGTCCTTTGGGGAAATGGAAGGTAGAATTGGTATTTGCAAACTGTTAATTGAACAAGTGCCAATTTTTAAGGGCAAGACAGAGAAAGTTAAAGGTTCTCCATCATCTAAAGAAAAGCGAATATATACAATGAACTATCTCGCAAAGGCTGTTAGTTGCGCTTTTGCTAACGATCCGAATAACGAGCTGAAAGATTACGCTCTATCAGAATGCTCGGCAGCTATAATTAGTTGTCTCAATCAATTTTTTACAGAATGCAGTCTAACTCAATATATTTATGAGACAGAAGCTGATGATTTGACTGTTAATCAAATTGAAAAATTTAAAGAAAGTTGTTTATTAGGCAGGAGTGTGGGAATAGAAATATTAGGAAAGTTACTCTACTGTACTTATGATGCTGATAGCTATTGCTTCGATCCAGAACGAGTATCAGAAGTTGCTCAACTTGATTGGTCAAGAAACAGCCATCTTTGGGAGGGAAATGTGGTTTTGTCGGACAATAGCCCAAATAATCTTGTTCGTAACTATAGAATAACAGCTAGTGTTAATGCTGTGAAAATGGCAGTCAATAAAGTAAAAGCCCATCTAGAATGGATTTAACCTATATTATCCACCTTGATTGTGGCACGAGCGTCCCGCCCGTGCTCCCTCAGCGGTTCCCAAACCCAACCGATTTTTCAAATAATCCCTCATCCAACCCACACTAGCCCTCGACTTAGAAATCCCCCCTCTCAACAAAATCCCACCTTCCCAATCAGGATTAGAAATCGACCAATCAACATCGCGCAAAAGGGCCAAACGTTCCTCCCAACTCTCAGGAAAAACCGATCGCAAACTCGCGCCAACTTCCCCCAAACTCTCCAGCACCACACTACGACAATGCACAAAATCCCGCCGTACTTCCCCCGCTGCAACTTGCTTGTGCAAAACCAACTGCCAATCGGGAATAAAACTGCTAACCGCATTCCAATAACTAACCGCTAGTTGTATTTTTTGAACAAACTCTGCCTCTTTTTCCTGTTTTGTGGCGCGGTAACGAGAGGGTTTTGCCTGTTGGCTGGCCTCAATATTAGACAGCAAAGCCATGATAGCACGATCGATCGCACTCAGGGTAAACAATTTGGGCGATCGCCCATTCAAAATCCCCCTCTCCATCTCCGTCAAACAGCGGAAAACTTCAACCTGCTTCACCACCGCCTTCACCAACCGCGCGCGATCGTCCCGATGATTGTAAAGCAAACTCAGCGACGCTTCCAAAGGCACCTGAAAACTATTCAAATCAGCAAACCTTTCCTGTGACTTCTCCAATCCAATATCCAGAAACAAAATCAGCGCCACCGTCTCATATCCCAACTGCGGATTTTGCTGCAAAGCCATTTCAAAAGCCGCCCTACGATGCTGTCCATCATTAATCGTAAACTTAGCATCCATCGGCACCCGCAAGCAGCCTATTTTCCGTTCTTGTCCCTCATTTCCCACCGCTTCAAACGTAATATCCGCATCAATCGAAGCGGCGATCGCCCCGCAAGTATAACTTGTCGAATTCCTCACCAAATAATCAGCTATTTCGGGAATCCGACTTTGATTCAGGGTACGACTAGCCCGCATTTCCGGTGGCAAATCTTCAGATTCAAAGGGGAACAATTTGGGCAAAAAACGCACCGGGCACATCGAAACATAATATTCGCGGCCCCCTTGAATTCCCCGGATGACCGGCAAAATGTATTCAAAAGAAAGAGTAGACATAATTTAGAATTGGGTATCGGGCAGACAAATTAAGAATTAATACTTATTGACTTGAGTTTATATTTGTGATATAGGCTGACCCTCGCTCCAGATAAATTAAGTATTTCACAATATTTTTTTAAAAACAACTATTGACACAAAAATTTAAACGTGATATTTTTTGAAAAAATACCATATTTATATAAAAACCACCGATGAACACTAACCCAGCGGATGAGCTTGTTAATAAGATATTAGAAAAAGAAAATAGCGATCGCCAAGAAATCGCACTGTTATTAGATAATTACCTAGGAAAGGACGATCGCATTTTCGTCCAAAAAACCCAAATGGGAAACAGCGAAGCCTACATCGGTTCAGTCACCCTAGAATGGTTAGATTCCCGCGTGCGTTTCGCCTCCCAAATGCCACTTTTTCGCCACAAATTCGACCTCCAAACTAACAACATCCTCCGCGACGACGAAACCATCGATGAAATCATCCAGCGTCCCCTAGATTGGTCCCGCCAAGCCGCCCTCACTCAATATCTAGCCGCCCGCAAATCTCACAAATTTCCCGCAGTTTTAGTGGTAATCAGTCCCCCGTGGGTGGACAATCCTCAAGCCGAGGAATGGGATAAAAATAAAGTCGCAACTAAATCGGCTGCGGAATTCGTATCCTTTGATAAAAACCAAAATTTAGGGCTGTTGAATGTTTCTCAAAAAATTTCAATTTTTGCCTTAGACGGCCAACATCGGTTGATGGGAGTTCAAGGTTTAATGAACTTAATTAAAACCGGGAGGCTGCAAAGATACAACAAAAACAAAAAAGCCGTCGGCGCGGCAATTACCCTGGAAGATTTAGCCGAAGAATATCAAGTAGACCCCGAAAAAGTCTGCGATTTAGCCCAGGAAAAAATCGGGATTGAGTTTATTCCGGCGGTGGTGGCTGGGGAAACGCGACAGCAAGCACAACGGCGAGTGCGATCGATATTTGTCCACGTTAACTTAATGGCGGTGACGCTGAGTCAGGGTCAATTAGCCTTATTAAATGAGGATAATGGATTTGCAATCTGCGCCCGCAAAATTGCCGTCACCCATCCATTATTAAAAGAGCAAGATAGTAGAAACCCCCGCGTCAATTGGGACAGCGCCACCGTCGCAGCCAAATCAACTGTACTCACTACATTGCAAGCCCTGCAAGATATGTCGGAACGGTATTTAGAATACAAATTCCCCCATTGGAAGCCGGAGAAAAAAGGTTTGATTCCCATGCGTCCCGAAGAAGAGGAACTAAAAAATGGCATTGAAGAGTTTAGGAAACTGTTCGATAATTTAGCAACTTTGCCCAGCTATCAAAGAATTGAAAGCGGCGAAGAAACGGCAGAATTACGCCGATTTAGTTTTGAAAAACCGGGGGGCGAGGGCAATATTTTGTTTCGTCCAGTTGGTCAAATTGCCTTAGCTAATGCTTTAGGAATTCTCACATTTAGAAAGAAACTTTTGCTGAAATCAACTTTTGACAAACTCCGCAGATTCGATGTGGATGAAGGATTCAGCCACATGGACAATCCTGAGTCTGCGTGGTACGGGATTTTGTACGATCCGAATAAAAAGCGAATGCTAGTTTCTGGGAAGGATTTAGCGGCGAAGTTAATGGTATATTTGGTAGCGGGAATTCAGGACGATATGGATCGGGCTCATTTGCGGCAAGCAGTTGCCCAAGCGAGAACTTTTGAAGGTAAAGCTATTAGTTTTAGTGGCAAATTTGTGCGGCCGCAAGAGGTGGGATTGCCGCCGGTGCTGAGTTAATTTTTTACTGGTAAAAGTAGGATGAAATACGGGATACGGCACTACTGTATTCCTAGCTTTATTCACCTGCTGCTATTTCTTGCTGCTTCTAATTTTCGACGGATTGCAGCTTGAACTTTCGCATCAAAATCTGGATCGCCGGGACTTGCAATAATCCTCAGCGGATGCTGATTTATTCTGTCTAGGTACGCCTGAAAAGCTGCTCTATCTCCACGATGTTTCAGAAAATACTGTTTCAATTCAGAGTTAGACATTGCATTATAGTTAACTTGGCTCATCAGCAAACTCCCCATTTGGTAAAATTTGGAACTCAAGCTCTTCATCGTAGCCAGCCAATATGTACACGTTATGAGTGCGATCGTCAACACAAATAAGATGGATGGGCTGAAGCATTGTATAGGTTAATTGATAACAGATGCGATATAAACTCTCTAGCTGGGCATTAGTAGGCATTAGGGTTAAGCATTTCACCTAATACTTATATTAACATATAGCAGTCCTTGCAGGAGTCGTAAAGTTTTTTACCCCACCCCAACCCTCCCCTTATTAAGGGGAGGGAGTAAGAAATTCACAAATGATTTAGGATTGCTATATGACTCAAATTCATTGTAACAAAACTAATTCCGCTGCTATGGGCAAATGATCTGACTCTGTTGCTTCTAAAACTGAACTATATTTAGCACCCCAATGCTTTGAATACCAAATATAATCAATCCGGCAAACAGGATAATTTAATTTCCAATTCAAGCTTTTAATCAAGAACTTAAGTTGCCAACCGTGAGGCCAGGTAAAACCAAACCCGAATCCCGATTTTCTGAAAGCATCTTGCATGACTTTTTGCACATTGTGATAGTCTTGAGTTTCCTCTGTCATATTAAAATCACCCGCGACAATTACGGGCAAAGTTTCTGTCTGGACTCGCTCTACTAAATCTTGAATTTCTGGAGCGCGTTTGGCATATTTGTAAACAGGAATTCTGACTAAAGGCAATATTTTAGATTTCCGAAACCAGGGTCCTGTGGCTTGCATATTATAAATGACTATCTCTTGTTGGTTGAAGTTAATAATTGCTCGCTGCTGGGTTTCTGGATGACCAGCTAAGTTCAATATTTCGCTGGATACAATTGGATATTTACTGAGAATCCCTACTGGGGGAATGCCAATTTGATAGGGGTAGTCTACTTTTAACCAGGTGAAAGCTCTTTCGATATGCTTCTCGACGATTTCTTGTAGAAAGATAATGTCAGGTTTTTCCCTTTCAATTAGTTTAATTAAAGTTGGCGATTGTGTGGTATACCAACCGAGGTTATGGGATAAAATTTTGAGACCGGGCTGCGAATTTGTGATGTTGACTCGTGCGGGAGAAAAGTATTTGACGTGCAGCCAACTTATGAGGATAATACAGGCGATCGCCGAAATTATCGTAAACCATCTTTTTTGGATAATTGAGAATCCGATGATGGGAAGCAGGAAAGTTGGGAAAAAAATCAAGGGTATAAAAGTGCTAATCAAGGCTATAACCCAGAGCCGATCCCAAAATATTAGTTTGAAAATTAAATAGCCAATAATTAATGCTAAGTAGCTGTAGGCGAAAATCTTTGCAGATTGCTTGAAGCATCTGTTGATGATATTTTCTGGTAGGTGATTCATTGAAAAGCTATTAGAATAAGAACTTGCTTAAATCGAATTCTTCATTTGACCGATGTTGATTATCTTTTTCCGTGATTAAAAATAACAACAGTCTGTCTGTATAATCCGCCGCACCCCGAAACTCTTCTCGCAATATTTCCAGCCCGCCGTTAGCATATTCTTCAAAAATTTGCAAGCGTTGTGCTTCCAATTCTCCGTCGAGATGGGAGAGAATTTGAGGATTTTTAGTTTCGGCGATCGCAATTAGTTTAATCACCATATCATAACCCCTAGACACAAAAATATCAACATCGATCGCCCCCGGTTCTCGTTTAGAAATTTCCCCCAAACGTAAACGTTTTTTCCGCTTATTTCCCAAGGATGCAGCAAAGGCGATGACATCGGCGTAAGTCTGGAAAGGACCAGTGTTGTTATCAGATAAAGTCAAAGATTTGACTAACTCCGCTTTATCTTTAGCAATTCTAATTTTGTTAGCAGCCATTGCCATGATTTGTAGTTTTTAACTATTATATATTTTGGCAAAACCAATCGTCAAATTATAATGATGAATTTAGTATTCAGATTACTCACAATGTCCGCAACAACATGATTTTTTGTGCAAAACCGCCTCTTTCTTCCCGGCGCTTGACTTGTGCTTTCAAAATGCGATCGCCCGAAATGCCACTACTCGCCATCAGCGCATCTATCACCTCATACAAATCAGCCAATTCCGCCACCAAATCTTCCCCCTCAGCCTCCGCCACTTCCCCAGCTTCTTCCATCAATTTTTGCCGCAAAGCTTGACAGTATTCGGCTTCGGACAAAACAGTAACTTCGCATTCAATACCATTTTCTCGAATAATTTCAGGAATGCGATCGCGCACCAACTTATGATACTCTTTCCCCACCTCAAACACTCCTTTAACCTTGACTAAAATTTTGAATCAACCAGCGATTAATTTCTCCATCATCTTGAGTTTGACTCCGATTCAAAGCTTCCTCAACTAACGCGATTTCTAGCCCAGGTAAAACCCGCGACTGTTGAATCCTGCCACTACCTCCGCCATTAATTGCAAAGGCAAAAACCTCCCGCGTGTTTGCACGTTCAACCCAATATTCGCTAATTCCTGCGTCTTCATAAAGCAACCGCTTGTTACCCAAATCATCACTAAAAGAAGATGCGCCAATTTCTATTACCAAATTAGGCGGATCGTATTCATTCAAATTAACAGGTGAATTACTGTCATTAGGAGGAACCCTCAAATCCGAACCTATGTAGTAAGCTAGATCGGGTTGAAACTCACGAATACCTACTTTGCGGAAACTGGCATTAGCAAATTGAACTACTCGGATATTTTTCAATGCAGCAAACAGAATAACTACATACGGGATAATTGAATTATGACGCGCGTGCAATAGCCCTACTGGTGACTTTTCTATCCTCATTTGTTCTCGATCGTAATAAAAATTGCCTTTTTCCCAAGCTGAATCCTCAGCGAAGGCTAGAAACTCTCCCCATGTCGCTTTCACCCAAATATCGGTTTCCAAAACCTGTGTAATTCCCGAATTAGAAGCCATAATCCACCTCTAAAATTTCCGTATATTCAAACTCATTGGGACAGTGCCTAACTAAAGGATAGCGCATCCCACCCAATTCGATCGCATCTTCTTCACAATCAGCTTTCGGAGAATTGTATACAAGTACATATTCTCTACCGATGCAGCCTTCCATCTCTTGGGCTACTTCCCCCCGCCACTGAGTTTTAGTTACTAAAACTATTAATTGATTTGCTAATTTCGGCAACTTATTCGCAATTTGTTTCCGATAAATTTCGTCCAAACTACCAAAGGGAGAATCCATGACAATGGGAAATGTACTGCTATCCGGGCCCATCAAAGTATTTTTTTGACTCCACTCCCGCACCCCCTCAATAATTCCCCCAATAAACGACAAACTGAGAATTTGATTTTCCCCAGTAGAAGCAGCAACCAAAGCTGGTTTACCCGAAGTATTTTCTACTAATGTCAATTCGTATTTATCGCTTAATTTTGGAATATAAGGAGTAAAAGAAATTTGACTAAAAATATCTTGAATTCGGTTTTCTAGCTGAGAACAAAACTGCTTTTCCAAACGCGATCGCACTTCAGTTAGGCGATCGATCGCATCCTGAGTAGCAGCAATCCGCCGCTGAGCCAAAATTTGCTTCTCCTCATTCATTTGCTGCTTGTCAATTTGCTTGTTTAAACTCGCCATCTGCGCCCTCGCACTCTCAATTAGCTGCTGGTTAAAGCCAGTTTCTCGGTGCAAATCGCCAATGGCAATTTCAATTTCATCCAAGCGCTTTTGCAAGCCACTGACATCGGTATCAGGATAATTTCGCAGCTTGTTGTGAATATCATCTAACTGATTTTCCACGCGAGAAAGTTCGCTTCTGCTGGCCTTAATATTAGCTTGATGATTATCAACTTCTTCCCAAAAATCAGCAATTTGTCTGTCAATTTCATTGACGCGATCGCTAATCCGAATCGTAGTTTCTTCCACATCACCAACCCCCGCTTTATCCATCCAACCGCTCACCTCTGCATGAGCTTCCGAACCCTCGATTAATTCCGCACCACAGATGCACCTTTCCCTCGCTAACAACTCTGACAGAAACGGCTGCTGAATCCCCGACAGCAACTCACCTTTTGTTCGCAAACCTCCAACAATTGCTTGAAAATCCCCCGCCGCTTCCGATAAAAATACCACATAACCCCGCACAGAAACCGAGCGTTTAATAGCATCTAAACACCTGCTAATCTGTTGTTTCAGCAAAGCTTTCTGCATTTCCAATTCATCTCGAAGCCTTTGCATTTCCCCAGCACCGCTGAGTTCCAACAAATTCCCGCTAATGGCTTTTTTTAACTCCCCTTGACTCGCCAACTCCCCCTCAATCTCGACTTGACGCTTGGCAAGTTTTTCAATTTCTAATTCGCATTTATCTTTATCAGTTAATAATTTTTTGCTTTCGGCATTACCAACTATTTTTAAATCAGTTTCTAAAGACTTTTTGGCATCTCCTAAATGCCGAATCGAACGATTCAACACTTCTACGCCCACCAACTCCTTAGTAGCTTCAGCAATTTCTGCCTTGTTGTCTTGTCGGACAATTTGTTCGATTCTTTCTCCATCAAAAAAGAAATATTGATGCAAACTTTCCGGCAAAATCCGTCCGATAATATCCTCAGCGTGCTGCGCCGTCGGTATCCAGCGCCCGTCATCTTTGGCTACAGTCAGTGACAATTCGCTGTCGCTTAGTTCAACCGAGTTTTCACTTTTGTAAGCGCGACAAATACGATGGGCTTTGTAGCGGGTGCTGTCGTGCTCAAACACAATTTCTGCCCAGCAAGATACTTTTTTCCCTATTTCTGCCTCAGCTAGAGCGCGCTTGTTTACTAATTGCTCTTTCGCAGCAAAAGCCGCGCTAAATTTTTCGTAAAGTACCCAGGTAAACGCATTCATCAAAGCAGTTTTTCCCGATCCATTATTGCCGTGAATCACGGTAGTATTTTGCTTGCCACCAGCCAGCTTAATTTCGGGAGTTTTGCCGTAAAACTGTCGAAAATTGCACAAAACAAGGGAAATTAACTTCATATAACCGCTTCCTTAATTATTTTCAAAATGTCATCGCTGATATAGCGAGGAGATTTCATGTATAGCTTATCTTTCTCAATTTCCAATACCCGCTCAATAATTTGCCGCACTTCCGGCGGCGCGCTAATAATCGGTTCCTGTACGTCGCTGAGATTGTTTTCTATTTGATAAGGAGAGCGCTTTTCAGCTAATATTTCTGTTGATATTGTCGGAGTCTGGCTGTTTCCATATTTATATGTACTGCTCTGATTTTCTATCCAACTTTCTCTCAAATTTTCCATCAAATTAAACCTCAACTTTTTCCCTATTCTTAAAAAAATCACTAAACGGGTGCTTAAAATAATTATATTATCAGTAAATTCACTTAAATCAAGGTAAGATCCGAAGGGCTAAACAGTAGACTGTACAATCATTGTTCGCCTCTATCTTCTAATTATTAACATAAACCACACCCTAATAAATGTCAAATATCTAACAAACCATACCGCTTCTGAAGTTGTAGCAATTTCACCCTAGCTTCCCCAGCGTTGTCAGCCAAATCGGCAAATTCTAAGAACCGCTTTAACTCCTTTCTGAGCAAATTGCGTTCCACTTCTAAAGTTTCTCTACCTAAATCGGGAGGCAAAACTATCATGTCAAATAAAGTTGCTCTTTCCTTTCCCGGATGCGGCCGCAAAATTCGCCCGCGACGCTGAATAAACTGGCGCGGGTTGGTGCTGCTGGCTAAAATTACGGCATTGCGAATTGCTGGAATGTCAACCCCTTCATCTAAACACCGAATCGCTACCAAACCTTGCAATTCTCCGGTTTCAAATTGTCGGCGCAATCGTTCTCTTTCTGCTAAAGGTGTGGCGGCAGTATAAGTGTTAACTCGGTAGCCTAATTCTGCACCGAGTAACTTCGTGGTTTCTGTTAGTTGACGGTTGTTATGTTTGCGCGTTGCCCCTTCCATCGCACCGTCGCCACAGTAGAATAAAGTGTGTGCAGTATCGAGACGGTGAATCATTAATTCTCGCAAAGCTATTAACTTATTACCAGCCGCCCCAATTAACCTTGCTCTCTGGATTAATAAAGTTGTTAAAGCATCGTTTTCTGCTACTTTTTCATCTCCCGAAAGTACCCAGCCAATTTTTTTAGTTAAGTAGGAATATTTTCGGCTTTCGGTGGCGGTTAATTCTACTAAAATGGGATAGTATAAATAATGTACTAATGCTTTTTGGCGGATGGCATCTCGCAAGGTGAGCTCCGGCTGCAAAACAGGACCGAAATAATCTAAAATAGCTTCGGTTCCCTGTTCGTCAAAATATCTTTCTGGGGTGGCGGAAAGGGCGAGGCGTAGCCCAATATTCCGGGGTAAACTTTGTCCTAAACGGGGCGCGCCCAAGTTGTGAACTTCGTCTCCAATAATTAGGGTTTTTTCTGGGAAATAGCGCAGTTGAGATTGCAAGCTATCGGACATTAATGTGGCGTTAGTAGTGATAATTGTCAAAAATAGCCGCTCGCCCGATCGCACTTCATACAAAGCCGTACTTAATTGATTTTGCCAACTGCGGCCTTCTTCAAAAGCCAAAATAGGTTTTAAACCAAATTTTTCCGATTCGCGCCCCCACTGACTCACTAGATGGCAATAGGGGCAAATTACCAGGAGGACTTCCAGGTTAATTTTTTGGTATAATTCAGTGGCGATCGCCAGTGCAGTAATCGTCTTACCGCTACCCGTAGCCATCTTCAGCGTACCACGCCCCTGATTGGCAAACCAATTAGCCACCGCAACTCGCTGATATGGCCGCAATTGTAGCGATGGCGACATTTTCGGAAACCCGAATTGGGGATTATTGGCGATCGATAGATTCACTTTTAAATACAGTTAGATGCAATATTATCCTGATTCAACCGTAACTAATTTCTCATTAAAACTTTAACATATCAAACAAATTGGCGGCCGACAATTGCAAACCAGACAGCACATCGAGTACAGGTAAAACATCTTCATTCTCTTTAATTTCAAGTTGCTGCTGAGGTTTAAATACAATGACTAATTTTTCTTCCGGGTCAATCAGCCAACCTAATTTAGTGTTATTTTTGAGGCAAAACAGAATCTTATTAATCACACGAGTAGAAGTTTGCTCCGGTGATAAAATCTCAATTATCCAATCCGGCGCAATTTCAAACCTATTTTCAATTTCTCCTTGAGAATTCAGAGGAATACGATGCCACTCGAACACTGCGATATCTGGAACAATAGAACGTCCGCCAAAAGTGCAGCGCAATTCAGGAAACGCATAAGCTAACTTCTGCGATTTACCAACTCGGTTAATCACAGATGGAAACTCGAATTGTAATGTACTATGTTTTCCTTGTGCCATATCTTTTTGATAAATTTGACCATCAAAATACTCCCTAGCCGGCTTAGTTTCTGGAAGCAGCAAAAACTCTTCCAGAGAAATCTTTGACGGAGACTGAATTAACATTACCATAAGCCATTAACCCCTCAACAACTCAACTTCCGCCTGAAAAATCTGCATCGCCGTCAGATTCCCAATCTGGACAACTTTCTGATTCCACACCGCTAGGGTGCATCGCACAAACCAACAAATTTCCCCCATAAACTTGACCGTGATAGTTTCGACAACCGCGACAAGCCTGCTGTTGTATCGGGGAAGGGTCTACATAAGTCACAAAAGAAGAATCTATCTCATCAAAATCCTGCTCGAATTCGCGGTAAACCTCAATAATCGGTTCTATTAATTCATTGAAATAGCCATCCAACTCATTGAAATAACCATCTATCTCATTAATCAGATTATTCTGTACTTGTTCTGTAAACTCTTCCGAAATCTTGGTCAACACCTCCAGCATTTCAGCAAAATCTTCATTCATATCCGTGAAAAAATGCTCTACTTCAGACGCAGCATTTTCGATTACTTCAAAAAAACCTTTTGACCAATCTTCCATGAATTTGTAAGGTTACTTCAGTTTGTAGTGAGGACTTTAGTCCTTGGAAAGAATTTGATGGTGAGTTACACAGCACTGACGCAAAAACTGCAAAGTGCTGATACCCTATTCACAATTCTATTACCTCTTGCCTCAGATCCGTCCACATTTGATTTGAGATTATGGGGTAGATATTCAAAAAGGGAACTCAAGAGCTTGACTCTAAGTTCCCTTTATGATTTGATATCGCACTGTTTGCGGTTTAATCTCGCTTCAGCCGTCGCAATTCGTCTTGTAAATTCTGTACCTGTTCCCGCAGCTTGTCCACGCCGTCAACTTCTTTAGCATCTTTTGCCGAAGCGTCTTCTTCAGAAACAATCTCAATCCGTCGCGGTTCCGTCGTGTTTTTATTCCCCGCCGGTTCCACTGACTGGGGCTGCTGCTGAGCCTGTTGCACCATATCATCAACAAAGCGACGAGCTTCTTCCGTGGACATCTCGCCCCGCTTCACCAATTCTTCCGAGAGCTTTTCAGCTTCAGCACGCAACTCATTTAGCTTGCTACCTGCTTTTTCGCCAGCGTAGGAAGCTAGCCCAACGCCTAGGTAAACTGCTTTTTGTAAAATATCTCCAAAACCAGGCATAGAAGCTACACCTCAAAAAACTGGGTGAACCGGATACCACGCCTATCACAAGCATCCCGTGTTGCTGCTACCTTCCGGTCCTGACAAGATTTGGGCGTTGTAATCGCGTGGGTCCAGTTCATTTATGAGTATAACACAGTTATTTATTCTTCAACCACACACCAGTGATAAATTTCATAACTAACGCAACCGTTCTTCACCAGGGGGTCTTGAGCGACGATCGCCTTTGCCTCATCCATCGAACCCGCCTCAAACATCAACATACCACCGCCTCTCCTTGCCCAGTAGCCAGTTTTCGCTCGGTGTCCTTTTGAAATCAAGTCTCGGACGTGTGACCTAAAGGCAGTTTACACGACTTCAACGGACATAGTAGACATAACGGACAAACTCAGATAAAATCAAAAGTATTCTTCCACGAGAATGCCATGCCGTATGTCACACCAAGAGAAGCAGCTAACGCTTTGGGAGTTAACCCCAGAACCCTTGCCCGATGGTCAGAAGATGGCCTCATCAAG